>WGMD01000012.1 GCA_016125255.1 Planctomycetota bacterium
ACCGATCAATTTCGCCTCATCCCACATCCGTCCCACGAAGTAGGTGGCGAACGGGGTGTCGTCGGCGTAATAACCGCCAGGCACTACCACTCCTGGAATTCCCATGATGTTGACGCCGCTGCCAGGCGTGCGACTGATGGCCGTCGTGGCGCTCAGGTCGGGCACAGGCGCAGCAAGCTGCGGCATGACGAGCGCGTCCAGATCGAAGGTATCCATGATTTCGTGAAACAGCGCGCGCATCGCATCACGACGCTCGAAGTAGGGAACCAAGTCGGCGCGCGTCGCAGGATCCTCTTCCGAAGACGCAGTTCGCTGCAGAGGCAGGTCGTACCAAGGTACGGCCGACAACGAATTGAACTCGGCCACCGAATTGATCGTCGACTCGCCGAGACGCCCGAAATACTGGTTGATGTCGTAGGAAAACGTGTTGGAACTAGGCACGCTCTGATTCAACTCGCGATACCCCGACCCAAGGAACGGGTCTGCCACAAGCGTCGCGCCTTCGGCCGCCAGGACGTCAAGTTCCCGCTGAAATAGCGCCTGAGTTTCCGGCGTCAGGACCACGCTATTCCAACCCGGTCCGTACACTCCGATCCTCGCGCCTTGCAGCGATGTGGCGTCCAGTGCGCTTACGTAGCCGTCGACCGGCAGTTTGCCGATGGCTTCAATCGTCTTGGGGTCATCGGGCGTGTAACCGGCGATCACGTCCATCATGGCCGCCGCATCTTTCACTGTCTTGGCCAAAGGCCCCATCACGTCGCGAAAGTACCCTTGCCCCGGCATGACGCCGGTCGAGGGAATCAATCCGAACGTGGGCCGAATGCCCACCAGCGAGTTGGCCGACGCCGGATTGGTGATGGACGAGCCGGTTTCGACCTGGGTCCATGAGATATGGCTTCGGACGCCGCGGCAGGCGCCGCGCTTGGTGACGAAGTTGTAGATGCCGCCCTTGCCGGTTTCGTCGCCGGGGTACCAGTTCTGAATCGTCGAGTATTTGATCTTCGCATCGTCGAGGGCGATGAGCTCGACGACCGCGGCGTGAAGCTGATTTTCATCGCGCTGCGGGGCGGTGCAGCCCTCGAGGTAGGACACGCTGGCGCCTTTGTCGGCGATAATGAGCGTGCGCTCGAACTGGCCGGTGTTCTGGGCGTTGATGCGGAAGTAGGTGCTCAATTCCATCGGGCACTTGACGCCCTCGGGGATGTAGACGAAGGACCCATCGGTGAAGACGGCGGAGTTGAGCGTGGCGAAAAAGTTGTCGGAGTAGGGGACGACGGAGCCCATGTATTTCTGCACGAGGTCCGGGTGCTCGCGGACGGCTTCACCGAAGGAGCAGAAGATGATGCCTAGCTCGCTGAGCTTCTCTTTGAAGGTCGTCGCCACGGAGACGGAGTCGAAGACCGCGTCGACGGCGACGCCGGCGAGCTTGGCGCGTTCGTTAAGCGGAATGCCGAGTTTCTCGAATGTCTTGAGAATCTCGGGATCGACCTCATCGAGCGAAGCGGGCTTCTTTTTGGGGGCGGCGAAGTAGCTCGTCGCCTGATAGTCGATTTTCGGATAGTGCACGAACGCCCAGGTCGGCTCGGTCATGGTGAGCCAGTGGCGATAGGCCTTGAGGCGCCAGTCGAGCATCCACTGGGGTTCGCCCTTTTTGGCGCTGATGAAGCGGACGGTGTCTTCGCTCAAGCCGGGCGGGGCGAAGTCCTGCTCGATGTTCGTGGTGAACCCGTGCTTGTACTCGCGTTTGGCTTCGGTGAGCGACTGGATTTCCTGCGTGGTGGTCATGCTCGAACTCCGGTGCGCGTCAGACTCACGGAAGCGGGGCTCTCGATCAGGTCGCTGAGCTTGACGGAGGCGAGGAACCCGCGGGTCAGGTCGTTGAAGCGCTGCATCGGCGTGGTGACGGGGCAGCCGGGCATCACGGCACAGGCGGCGCAGGCGTTCTCTTCGTTCTCGTCGCAGCAGGCGGCGACCTTGATCTGCCCTTCGGTCGCCTCGATGATCTGCAGAAGCGAGATCTTCGAGGGATCGTGGCAGAGGATGTACCCCCCGCCGGCCCCGCGGCGCGAGCAGAGCACGCCTCCGCGGTGCAGGTCCTTGAGCACGTTCATCAAGAGGGCCGCCGGAAGCTGGTGCCGCTCCGCTATCTCACGTGCTGACAAGGGATTGTCGTGCCCGCCTTCCTGTTGAGCCAGGGCGGAGAGGGCGACGAGGGCGTAGTCGGTTTTTCGTGTGAGACTGAAGCTCATGGTTGGGGTTGATAATGGGTCGGAGGAAGTTGTGGTCCAAGTAATTAATAGCACTATATCAGTACGGTTTCAAGGGACCCGGCTCAAGGAATCGGGCGAGGAGGGGGAGAATGTTCATAACTTACCCTGATGGCAAGGGAAGCGGGGCGGCGGGGCGGGTGATGAACGTGGATTGCGCATCTTGACAGGTTATTCGTTACTCATTATTTTGACAGTCCCTAGCTGCATACTCCCGGTCGCTGACGGGAGCCCCGCTTGCAACGAAGGTGGGATGGCCAAGAGCAAGAGGCACGCTGGGGCTGCGTCTTGGCGCAGAGTGAACAATGGCAACATGCTGCCTGCGACCTTTCGCGAGGGATCGGCGCAAGTTGATCCGCGATGGAGTGGTTGGCTGGTAGGGAGGCATTCATGGCAAATCGTCAGAAGCGTCGTAGCCGTAGTGAACGTCGTGCAATTCGTAACCGCATGCGTGCCCGGCTGGCGGCTCGTCGCAGGCTTCAACTGGAGTCCCTTGAGCCGCGCATTCTTCTGACGACCTTGTTTGGCGGAGAAGTCTTCGAATACATCTCGGCGAACCCGACCAATCCCGCAGCGGGGCAGGCGACGGTGCGCGTGACGGTCGAAGGCGACAACTCGGTCGTCGAAGTCGTCGCGGTCGACATCGATGACAACAACCAGGCGCTCTTGGGCGATCTGCCGGGCAACATCACCGCCAGCGACATCCGCAACGGCGCGACGATTCTCGGCGGCGCCGGCGGCGCGCAGGGCGTGCAGCTCATCGGCCAGACGCCCATCAACGAACCGACCACCGCGCCCGGCGACATCGGACTCAACAACGGCGCGGACATCAATTTCCAGGCGCTGGCCAGCGCGCCGGAAGTCGAGAACGGCATCACCTATGGGTTCAACATCGGCGACGTGACGGTCAACGGCAACGATCGCACCGTCGTGCAGCTTGCGGACCTGAGCACGACAAACGGCGGCGCGACCGTCGATGCCGTGTTCCATCAGGGCACGCTCGGCGAGGACATCGTCGGCGCGATCGACAACACCAACACGCCCGGCGTGACGCTCAATAACGTGCAGGCCAGCGCGATTGATCCGACGACCGGCCTGATGTACGTGATCAACAACGAGGGCGGGCAGGCGGTGCTGTATCAGCTCAACCGCTCCTCCGGCGCGATCATTCAGAGCTTCGGCCCGCTGACGAACACGACGACCGGCCGGGCACTGACGGGCGCGAGCGTCGAAGCGATGGCCTTCCGCGCCGACGGCACGCTGTTTTTCATCACGCGCGACTACGACGGCAACGGCAACGCCGACGCGAGCGGGCTGGCCTCCGGGCCGGACCCCGATGGCGCGGGCCCGCTGACCGCGCCGACGTCCAATCAGGACGTGGCGCTGGTGAACCTGGGCCTCGCGACGGCGCCGGGCTTCGATGCGAACTTCACCAACGCCGAAGCGCAGTCGATCACGACCGGCGGATTCGAGATCACGACGCGCGTGACCGGCATGGCGTTCCATCCGACGAACGGCCAGCTTTTCGCCACCTCGCTGATTCTCGACGATCAGGATGCGCCGACGGGGACGAACCTGCTTCGTATGACGGTCGGCGCGGGCGCGACGGTGGCGGCGACGAACGTCGGAACCATTGACGCCGGCGGCGACGTGATCATTCAGGCCGTGGCGTTCACCACGACGTACAACATCAACACCGGCGCCGAGACGCCGATCCTCGTGGGCATCGATCACAGCCAGGCGGACACCAACGGCGTGACGCAGGCCCGCATGGTGCTCATCGCTACCGGCGCGCCGGGCAACTCGTCGCTCTTGAGCGAAGCGGGCGCGATCGAGACGGTCAGCGGCCTTTCGAGCTTCACCGAGCCGGGCCAGACCCGCCCGCTGCTTTACGCCATCTCCGACAACGGCGCGAATCTGATCCGCGGGTCGGCCGTGGTGCTCCCGATGGACGGCGAGATGGGCACGACCGCCATGCGCGCCATCACCGCCGCCGACTTCCATCCGATCGTCGGGTCGGCCAACGACGGACTGCTGTTCTTCATCGGTCAGGACGGCGACTCGAGCATCGACCGGCTCTGGTCCGTCGACGTGACGCTGGGCAATCGCTCGGCGATTCAGAACAGTCTGCGCATGGTCGGCAACTTCGGCGAGAATGCGAATAATGCGCGCAACATTACGGCGATGGTCTTCGACCAGACCTCCGACACGACCGCGCGGCTGATCGTCTACGATGCGGCCAACCAGGTCCTGAGTCTCATCGACAACCTCAACGCCACCGCCACCGCCGACTTCAACGATGACTCCGACGCGGACACGGCGATCCGGCCGATCTATCGCAATCAGTCCTTCGGCACGCGCATCACGGGGCTCGCGGTGCTCGAAACGCCCGATGCGAACGGCGAAGCGGCGCCCGAAGAGTTCGTCATCGCCATCGACAACAACGGCGCCAACAGCAACCTGATCCGCATCCGTCTGGAGGATCAGGTCGATCGCGGCGGCGTCGATAAGGATGACACGAACGTGTACATCCTCGGCCCGCTTCCCGATCCGACGGACAACGCCGGGGCGCGCCGCGGGGCGAATCTGCAGGACCTGACCTGGAATCCCGTGCTGGCCAATCCGTTCACCGGCGAGCAGGGCGTGCTGCTGGCGACTGACGCATCCGACGACAGTCTGCTCTACATCGACAGCCGGGCGCGCTTCCCCACGGCCGACTCGTTCCTGATCTACGTCTCGCAGGGCGACGCCAACACCGTCATCACCGTCTCGGTGATCGAAGATGCGGACAATCAGGTATTCGCCGACCCCGATGGCCAGCGCGAAGCGCTGCCGTTCGGCGGCGGGCCCTCGACGCCGACCTCATTCCGCGTCGCCAATGCGCAGTCCGGGCAGTTGGTGCTGGTGACCGGCAACGCCGAAACCGGCGGTGCGCTGCTGGGCGCTCGCACGGAGGACTTGAACGTGGTCGGCGCCGGCGCTGGGGCGGACGATCGCATTCCGATTCTGCTGGGCGATCTGCAGACCGTCGGCGTGCAGCAGCAGGTGACGGTCGGTGTGATCCCGTCGCTCTTTGACATGCTGCCCAATGATCCGGACAACGAGTTCAACCCGGGCGTGCTGGTCACGGAAAGTCTGCTCAAGTTCGTTTCCGCCGCGTCGGGTCTTTCCGCCAAGGTCATGGGGGCGAACCTCGACAACATCCGTGAGATGACGGTGACGCGCGACGGCAGCGGCATTTTCGTGGTCAACGAGCCGACCGCGCTTCAGCGCCAGCAGGCCGCCGCCGCCGCCGCGGTCAACAATCCGATCGTCGGCAACATCGGCACGCTGCCGACGCCGGACGTGTCGGCGAACGTGGGCATGCTCATCGACGCCATGGACCTGGACCCCAACGCCTTCAGCGCTCAGGTGGCCTGGCCCTTCCAGATGGCGCCGGGCGATCCGTTCACGCTGACCTACAGCTACAGCAATCTGCTGGACGGCGGATTGGCGGGCGGTCTGACCGCGACGCAGATTCGTGCGGCGATCGAGGAAGGTCTGGCGCTTTGGGCGCAGTTCGTGCCCATCAACTTCGTGGAAGTGCCGGACGTCGGTCCGCTGCCCGACGACGCCGATACGCCCTACACCGCTGGCGCGCTGCCGCTCTTGCGCATCGGACATCACTTCATCGACGGCGCCTCGGGCGCGAACGTGCTGGCGCATGCCTTCTTCCCGGATCCGCTCAATCCGACGCAGTCGGGTCTGGCGGGCGACCTGCACTTCGACGATGGCAATACGTGGGACTACACGCAGCTTCTTGAAGTCTTCGTGCATGAACTGGGTCACGCTCTGGGTCTGGGCCACTCCACGACCGTGTCCAACCGCGTGGGCGATCCGGGCCCCGCCGGCCCGCCGATCATGAACCCGTTCCTGCAGGACCTGTACAACGGTCCGGGCTCGGCGTTCCTGTTCCAGGATGACGTGGACGGCATTCAGGCGCTCTACGGCGCCGGCGTCGGATCCGTGACCCCGCTGGCCAGCGGCGCGGCCGCGTCCGGCAACGGCGCGACCCTCGCCACCCTCGGCGCGACCGGCTCCGCCATCGCCACCGTCAGCATCACCGACGCCCGCACCGGCGATCCGCTGTTCGACATCCAGGGTCTGGACATGGCCGATGTCGATTTCGACGGCCAGCCCAACTTCGGCAGGACCATCGGCACCAGCGGCGAAGACATGTTCGCCATTCTCGACGTCGATGACCCGATCCCGCAGGACGATTTGGGCAACGTCGCCGGCGGTTTGAACATTGTCGCCGTCACCGTTCAGCCCGGCGGCACGACGTACGCCATCAACTCCAACGGCGGCGAGTTCGAACTCTACAAGATCACACGCAGTCTCCGCGACGGCACCGTCACCGGCGCGACTCTCATCGGTTCGATCACCGACTTTAACGGCGTTCCGATCACCGATGTCAATTCCATCGAAACGAATCCGAACACCGGCTTGCTGTTCATCGTCGGCACCGACGCCGACGGCGATCAGGCGCTCTTCACCGTGTTGCCCCAGGCTGTCGAACTCGACCAGTCCGAAACCCCGCCGACGATCGGCGACGGTGATGACGAAGTGCTCGCTACGCCGGTCGCCAAGCTCAACGGCGGCGGCGTGACCGATTCCGTCACCGGGCTCTCGTTTACGCTGACCGGCACGACACTCTTCGGCGCTCAGACCGTCGGCGGCGTCAGTCATCTCATCACGATCGACACCGCCAACGGAAATGTGACCGATCTGGGTGAAATCGACGTCGACAGTGATGGGGATCTGGTGGGCGATCAGACCGTCGTTGTGGCGGGTCTGGACTTCAACTCCGAGACCGGCTCGCTGCTGGCGATCGACCGCGGCGGATCGTCCGGCGGCGGACGCATCATCAAGATCATCGTCGCCGACCCGACCGTCTCGCGCCAGTACACCGACCCCGGCACCGTCGACGCCACGCTCGGCGGCTACTCCGCGGACACGCACGGGTTCATGTTCAGCATCGACAACGCCTCCGGCGATCTGCTCCGCAGTCTTCAGGACCTGCCCACGCTCGGCACGATTGATCCCACGAGCGGCTCGTTCTTCATCATCGGCGTGATCCCCGGCGTCGATCATGTCGACGCCATGGCGTTCAGCCCCGGCGAAGGCGCGACCCCCGGACAGCAGGGCCTTTACATCGCCGCCGACGGACAGCTCTTTGAAGTCAATTACACCCTCGTCACGCCGAGCTCGATCACCGTCGACAGTCTGACGACGATCGGACAGACGATCGACCCGGCGACGTTCCGCACCGTGACGATCGACTCGATGGACTTCGACCGTGCGGGCAATCTGTTCGGACACGACGCGGCGCTGGGCCGACTCGTCGATATCGACATCACGAGCGGCTTCGTCGGCACGCAGACCGCCACGACGCAGGGCTCGCTGCGCCCGACCGTCGGCGCGATCGCCTTCGACTTCGCCAACGATCGCTTCCTCGCCTCCGACAACGCCTTCTCCAAGGTCCAGCTCGCCAACGAAGCGAACGTCACCGAGTCCGCGGCCCTGATGGAAATCATCGGCACGCACAGCAACTCCGCCAAGCCGCAGGACATCGGCAGTCTGCTCTACGCCGGTGCGGTTACGGGCGTGGTCAACATCAGCGGGTCCGTCGATACGTTCTACGCCGGCTGGCTCCTGACCGGCAACACCGCCGGCGATCTGGAATTCACCGTCTCCTCGACCGGCCCGTCGCTGCCCGCCAACTTCACCGTCGCCGGCGATCTGCGCAATCTCCTGACGACCGGGTCCATCGGCACGCTGACCAACAACTCCGCCGCGCCGACCTACATGACCGGGTTCGATTTGCAGGTCAACGGCCGCGTGGGTCAGATCCGCTCCCTCGCCGACCTCATCGGTCAGTTCAACATCGTCAACGACCCCGGTTCCAACAGTCTGACGGCTCAGACGCTCCTCCAGACCGAGCTCGAAGCCCGCAATCAGCGCCTCGACGGAACCATTTCCGAAGGCGATATCTTCAACGACGGTTTCATCGACAATTTCAATAACTCGTTCCTCAACGATACGTTCGACACCGCTCAGCGACTGGGCACGATCCGCAACGGCGTCCTCGGACAGCAGGATGTCGTCGCCGTGCAGGGCACGCTGCGCAACGGCGATCCGGACTTCACGACGATCGATCCGTTCGACGATGTGATCGACTACTACTCCGTCGCGCTCATGGCCGGGCAGACCGTCACCGTGCAGCTCACGACGCTGGGCCTGCTGCCTTTGAACATCGGCGTGTTCGATCCCGATGGCCGCCTCGTCTACACCGACTATGACAATCTCAATCCCGACCTGGTGCAGAATCAGGCCTTCCAGTTCACCGCCGACCGCCCCGGCGAATGGCGCTTCGCCATCGCGTTCCCCGGCGATGTGAACTTCAACGGCATCGAGGACGGCGATGAAGTCCAGACGCGCATCAGCATCGACGATCCCTACCTGTTGACGATCCTCGGCGCCGGCGAGATGGGGCTCGGCGGCCTCGTCGTCGACGGCAACTTCTACAACCATCCCTCCGTCGACAACGTCACCGTCCTGCGCGGCGACTTCGGCGGCCTGTCCGTCGGCGGCAACTACTTCAACGAACTGGTCAACGGCCTGACCGGCGACGTGTCCAACTCGATCACGGTCGGTCTGGGCAATCTGCGGTCGGTCGAAGCCGGTGAAATCGGCTCCGGCACCAACACGTTCGGCCTGGGCCCGATCATCGATGTGCCCAACGGCAGCGTCGGCATGGTCCGCTCGCTCGGATCGCACCTGGACCTGGGCGGCCTCGGCCAGCGCGCCGTCGGCGGATTCGCCGGCATCACTACCGGCGGCAACATTCAGGTCATCGACGGTCCCAACGCCAACATCGACGTCTTCCTTGTCGCCAGCGGCGGCCTGGGCGTGCTGCGCGGCAGCAGCATGACGCCCCCCGCGCTGCCCTTCATCGCCCTCAATGCCGACCGCACCGGCAACGACGGCATCCTCGATCTGATGGACTTCGCCGGGAACATCTTCGCCCCGAACCTCTCGACCGGTCCCGGCGGCAATGTCCGCTATGCCCGTGTCGGCGGCTCGATCGCCGAGAACCCGCTCTTCGGCGGCGGGCAGGCCATCACCATGCATTCCGCCGGCGCTCCGGTGTTCATCACCGATGACGGCGGCGCCTTGTTGAGCATCCGCCCGACGGTCAACGGTCTGACCACCAACACCGATGGCTCCGCCGTCACCGCCAATCTCGACATTGTCGGCTTCGGCGTCAGCGGCTCCGGCGGTATCGTTATTACCTCGATCACCAGTTCCGGCGGTTTGGACCTGACTGTCAACGCCCAGGCCACGCGCGGCTCCGCCGAAGTCGGCGTCATCAATGTCAACGGCGCTGGTACGGCGGTCTCTCTCGGCGCCGACGGCACGCCGGTCTATCCGACCCCCGCTGCCGGCGCGACGCAGAATGACCTGATCGTCGACCTCAACGCCGGCGCGACCGGCGGGGCGATCGACGTCCTTCAGATCGTCGGCGGCAACTTCGCACGCATCTTCAATCACACCACCGGCGAACTGATCAACGTCAATGCGTCGAGCATCGGCGACCTGCGCAGCTTCGGTGAAATCGGCCTTGCCCGCACGCACTTCGGCGGCGACCTGATCGCCAACGCCGTCATCAACAACACCTTCCCCTTCAATCAGCAGACCACCGGCATCGTCGTCACCGGCTCCGTCGTCAACATCGGCTCGGCGATGGGCATCGGCAACCTGATGATCGGCGGCTCCGTCGCATCGATCAATCCCAACGGCGACGTGACCGGCTCCGACCCCGTGACCGCCGACACTGTCGGCGTCTTCGAAGGCATCAACGCCCCGATCGTCATCGGCGGCGACCTGAAGGGTCTGTCGATCGGCGAAGGCGTCCTGCCTTCCGGCACCGGTGACCTCGCCCGCGCCGGTGTTTTCGTCGGCGGCACCATCGAACGCATCAGCAACTTCAACAACCGCGCCGGCTCCGACATCCGCGGCGACATCATGGCCGGCGATCGCATCGGCCGCATCGATCTGACCAACGCGTCCATCGTCAATGCCGACATCCTCGTCGACAGCGACTTCTCCCACTCGCGCGAGTTCGTCAACACGCTCACGCTCCTGTTCGGCGACGATACCGTCGAAGACCCCATCTTCGAAATCGGGTCGATCAACATCACCGGTAACGGCGGTATGATCGGCGCCTTCATCGCCGGTTCGGACATCGGCGACATCAATGTCCGCAGCGGTTTCGGCATCCTCAATTCGCTCTTCGTATCGCAGGATGACGGCGTTATCCGCAACACCACCGTGGACGGCCTCGGCCTCATCAACGTGACCTTCCTCGGCGGCACCAACCAGGGCAACATCACCGCGACCGGCACCGGGGCGACGCTGAATGTTCAGAACTTCAACGAATCGGTGCGCCAGAGCGAAACACTGACCTTCGATCCCTTCAGCGGTCAGACGCTCAACGGCCTGTACGATCTGCACGCCGCATTGGGCACCACCAGCACCAATCCCGCCATCGACGGCGTCACCACCGCCGGGCAGATCAACACGGTGACCGCCGCCGGCTCGCGCGATCTGGGCACCGTGCGCGGTTTCAACATCACCGACAGCAGCTTCGATTTCGCCAACTCCATCGCCGCCATCATCACGCTCGACGACATCTCCGGCTCCGAGTTCACGACCGGCCGACTCGGCCAGTTCGTGCCCCGCGGCGACCTGATCGGCACGTCGCTGACGCTGACGGGTCTGGGCGGAAGTCTGGCCATTCGCGGCGACTTTGACGCCAATTCCTCGATCAACATCAGCGGGCCCAACGCCCGGCTCATCTCCCTGGCCGTCCTCGGCGACTTCGCCGGCACGTTCACCAGCGGCGGGTACATCAGCTCCGTCTACATCGCCGGCGACCTGACCGGCTCGTTCACGATTACCGGTCACAACGCCTTCGGCTTCTCGATGGGCGCATTCCGGCTCGACGGGTCGATGTTCAACAACTCGTTCCTCGTCAACGGCAATGTCAGTTCGATGTTCATCGCCGGCAGTCTCGGCGATCCGACCAACGCGCTCATCGAAGACACGCTGACCATCAACGGCAACCTCGGCTCGCTGGTCGTCGGCGGCAGCGGTCTGCGGACCCTCGACGGCGCGGCCCTGGCGATGGATGTCATGATCCAGGGCGACCTCAATTCGCTGGTCGTCTTCGGCAAGGTCAGTTCGACCGGCTCGGTCACGGTGCGCGGCAACCTGCGCTCCGCCCAGTTCATCGCCGACACCGAAACGGGCAACGCCGCCGACCCGGCCCCGACTCTGACGCTCGGCGACCTGACCGATGGCGTCAACAACGTCTTTGACGCCCGGGCTTTGGCGCAGGTCGATGCGCAGACGCTCTTCGCCGTCAACTTCGACGCGATCAACGGCAACTTCGAGCTCCGTCGCATCAATCTGCTGCCCAACGGGCAGATCGATCCGGCCAACGCCTTCACCGATCTGGGCACGATCAACAGCGGCGGGCTCAACGGCGCCGGCGTGGACATCCTCCAGATCGCCGCGCTCGAATTCGACGCCGCCAACAACCGACTGCTCTTGGTGGGCACGACCGGCGTGAATCTGGAGCTGTTCTCCATCGACCTGTCCAACCCGGCGATGGCGATCGCCAGCGTCGGCACGTTGATGCTCAACGCCGCCCCGATCGCCGCCGGCGGGAACCTGAACGTCAACGCGCTGGCCATCGACGATCGCAACACGCCGACCGTCGCCAACGGCGACATTCTCTACGGCATTCTGCACGACTCGGCCGGCTCGCCCGCGCCGACCGACACGCTCATTACGATCGTGATGAACGGCGCCGGACTGGGCAACGCCACGTCCGTGGGCACCGTCCTGCAGGGCGGCATCGACACCGACATCATCGGCATGGACTTCATCACGCAGAACGGCGTGAAACGCCTGGTCGCGCTCCATGACGACACGACCATCACCGACGATGCGCAGCTTCTGGTCATCGACACCCGCAACGGCGTCGCCACCGCCATCACCGACCCCGGCGCCGTCGATGAGAACCTGCATGGGTTCACCGGCTTCAACGGTCACGCCGTCTCGATCAACGCCGACCCCGCCCGCGGGCAGGATCAGCTCTGGCGCTCCAACCACAGTGTGGTGGACGGTTCGATCATCGTCGGCGGCGACCTGTTCAACGTGGTCGCGGTCAACGGCGATCTGAACGCACGCATCTCCGCCGGCCGCAACATCAACAACGTCACCGTCAGCCGCGGCAGTCTCGGCCCCGATTCGGTGATCTCCTCGACGCTCGGCAACATCACGCGCGTCGCCGTCGTCGGCGGCGATCTGCAGGGCGACCTCTTCGCCCGCAACGGCCAGATCACCAGCGTCGTCATCAGCGGCGGCGACTTCATGGGCAACCTCGCGGCCAAGTCGCTGGGCGTGTTCAACGTGACCGGTTCGATCCGCGCCAACTCCTCGTTCGACATTGCACGGGACGTGCGCGTCATGAACGTCGGCGGCGACTGGGAGACGGGTACGAGCATCACCGCCGGCTCCGTCACGAGTTTCGTGAGCGGCGGCGACTTCATGGGCACGCTCGTGTTCGGCTATGACACCCGGCCGGCCAATGTGCTCGTCCGCGGCAACTTCACCGGCACCGCCGTCATCGATAATGACGCCGTGTTCACCGTGCTGGGCAACTTCGGGCTTGACGGCACGGCGACGGTCGTGCCGGGCGCGTCGCTGATCGTCAGCGGCGATCTGCTTGCGTTCCGCTCGGCACTCTTTGAAGGCGACCTGATCGCCGCCGGCACGCTGCGTTCGGCCTTCATGACCGGCATCACCAACTCGGTCATCACCGCGGGCTTTGACATCTTCTCGCTCCGCTCGACGGGCACAATCGCCAACTCGCTCATTCAGGCCGGCGTCTCGCCCGGCGAAGACCTGACCTTCGGCACCGGCGACCCGGGCGAAGGCAACCGGATGGGCATGATCAACAGTCTCGTCGGCACGAACTTCAACAATTCGATCGCCGCGGCGGGCGGGCTGATCAATGTGTTCATGATGACGGCGGGCATGAACGGCTCGACGGTGCTGAGCGGCTTCAGCGTGGGCACGGGCGGCGTGGCGATGGCGCTGGCCGACGCGACCCCGCTGGGTTCGGCGACCGAGATCAACGCCATTCGCGGCAACGCCACGCGTCGTCTCATGAACGGCAACATCAATAACGGCATCTTCGGCACGATGGCCGGCGGGTCGGTCGTGGCGGCGGGCGTGGACCCCGGCGCGTTCGACACGATGCTCATGACCGGCGGCGACTTCACCACGCCCAGCGTGTTCAGCTCCGTCACCGGCGGCGCGAGCATGATCCGTTCGCTCCGCGCGACCGGCGCGGGCAATGTGTTCACCGATGCGGGCGTGCTCTCCGACGGCGCGTCGGCGTTCGGCGTGACGGTCAACGCACCCGTGACGTACGGCGACGCACAGATCGCCCCCGGCGGACTCGAAGCCCTCATCGGCACCGCGACCAACGGCTCGCCCGTGACCTTCACCGGCGCCAGCGGCAACACCACAACGATCATTCTGACCGGCCCCGGCTCCGTCGAAGTCCGCGATGGCAACGGCGCCGACGACGTGATCGATTCGCTGGTCCTGCGCGGCACGACGGCGGGCAGCTCGCTGATCATCAGCACGCGCGACGGCACCGGCGCGCTGGCCCCGAACGCCAACAGCGTCGGCCGCATCATCGGCGATGACGATGCGGCGCTGGCGCGGCTCACGATGGACCTGGCCCTGGCCGGTCACGCCGATCCGTTCGACTTCTGGATCGACGGCGGCGTGCGGATCCTGTCCGTGGGCAACATGCCGATCAACGATGCGTCGTGGAACGGGCGCATCGGCTCCGACGTCGCCTCGATGACGATCGGCTCGCAGGGACCGGGCACCTGGCGCATCGGCGGCACCGTCAGCTCGCTGACGATCGCCGACTCCGGCGCCGGCTCGACGGGCTTCTCGCTCCTGCAGCAGCTTGGCACGCTCCCGGCCGGCCTGTCCGCCACCGTGACCAATCAGGCCACCGACAGCACCGGCAGCCACTTCGTCTTCGACGCCGCCGCGGGGCTCGTGCAGGTCACGATTCCCGTCGGCCCCGGTGCGATCACCGTGCCCGGCGCCGCCCAGATCGTCAGCGACATCTTCAACGGCCAGCGTCTGTCCATCGACAGCATGGACTTTGATGCGATGGATCAGCTCATCGGCATCACGCAGACCGTCAGCCGCACGCCGACCGTCGCGCTGGGCACGCTCTCGCCCAACCGCGTCTCGATCAGCGCCCTGGCCGTCGCCCCGTCGCTTCAGGCCAACGGCACGACGATCGACCGTATCTTCGGCATCAACACGACGACCAACGCGGCCGGTCAGAGCATCGCCCAGCTTGTCGAGTTCAATCCGACGACCGGCGGCATGACGGTGATCGGCACCATCCGCGACCTGGCCGGCAATCAGTTCGGCGGGCACGTCCTGCAGATCGCCTCCGACGACTCGGGTCAGCTTTACGCGCTGATCGATGACCGCGACGGTACGGGCACGACGTTCACGACGGCGAACGGCGTGGCGCTGGCCCGCCTGGGCAAGATCGCCGACTCCAACGGCAACGTGCAGCTTTCGAGCCCCGATCCGACAACGCCCTTCAAGCCGCCGGCATTCCTCGATGACGATGCGGTGACGGTCGGCGTGCAGGCGGTGACGGATGATTTTGTGGGCATGGCCATCGACTCGACCGGCCAGGTCTACGCCGCCCGCCGCACCCTCGGCGGCGACACGATCGTCCTTTTGGGCACGACCGCCGACGCCAACAACGCCGTGACCGTCACGACGCTCGGCACCGTCGCCGCCGGTGCGACGCCCATCAGTCTCGTCGGCATCGGCTTCGACGAGAACGACAACCTCATCGGCTACAACAACGACGGCACCGGCGCCGAGATGCTGCTGCTGGGCTCCGTCGGCGGCAGCGCGACGCTCGCCTCGCTGGGCATCAACATCACCGGCAATGACATCGCCCTGACCGACATCGCCGGCACGAACATCACCGTCGACCTCACCGGTGCGGTGACGATCAACGATGCGCTCAACGCCATCAACTCCGCCGCCGCGGCCGCCGGATCCAACCTGCGGGCGCAGTTCGATCCGACCGACAATTCCCGTTTGCTCCTGACCGACAGCCCCGTGCATCCCGTCACCGGCGCCAACGGCGCCGGCGTCGGCGCCAATGCCGCGACGCGCCTCGGTCTCGTCGGTATTGACGGCCTGACCGCCGCCGATCACACCAACGACCTGGTGCTCCATGGCTCGGCCCTCGCCGGCGGCACCGTTACCGGCGCGACGCTTCTGTCGACGTTCGGCGTGGCGAAGACGGGTAACGACCTGAAGCTCACCGACACGCAGGGCATCGTCATCACGGTCGACCTGACCGCGGCGACGACTGTTCAGGACGCGCTGGATGCGATCAATACCGCTGCGGGGCTTGCCGGCAGCAACCTCGTCGCGTCGATCGACGCGGACGGACGTCGTCTGGACCTGACCGATCAGGTCGTCAACCCGATCACCGTCACCGACGGCGGCGGCGGCGGAGCCAATGCGGCGACGCTTCTGGGCATCGTCGGCGTGGACGGCGCGACGGCCGCCGACACGACCGCCGACCAGATGTTCCACGGCGCCTCGATCGCCACGATCGGCGTGGGCAACGCCACGCTGCTGACCGCCGCCAGCGCGCTGCCCTCCAAGTTCGAGGCCTTCGCCATGGGCCGCAGCGGCGCGATCTACCGCTCCTACGCGGTCGACACCGACTTCGGGTCCAACGCCGCGACGGCCTTGGGTCTGGCGGGCGTCGACGGCAAGACGGCCGACGACATGACCAAGGATCTGGACCTGCATGGTGCGGCGATCAGCGGCGCGCTGTTGGGCACCGACACACTCGCGTCCCTGGGCGTCAAGACGCTCGGCACCGACCTGGTGATCAAGGACACCGCCGGTCGCTCGTTCTCCGTCAGTCTCATCGGCGCGGTGACGGTGCAGGACGCCATCGATGCGATCAACAACGCCGCCTCCGCCGCCGGCTCGAACATCACCGTCGCCATCGACCCCGATGGCATGCGCCTGACGCTGACCGACGTCGCCTCCACGACGCCGACGCTGGCGATCACGGTGACCGACGGCACGGATGGGCATGGCCAGCTCTTCGTCAACGCCAGCGCGACGACGCCGCTGAGCACGCCGCTGGTTCCGCAGAACATCCTCGGCGGCGATCTGGGTGGAACGCTCAACCTCAAAGGCATCGCCATCGCCAGCGCCTTCGGCACCACCGACCAGTACTACGCCGTCGCCCTCGACGACAAGGGCACCGCGACGAAGACCGATGACACCTATAGCTTACTCCGCATCGTCCGCGATCCGGTCACCGGCGCGATCTCGTCCGTCAGCCCGACCTTCGGCCCAACCATTGTCACCAATGGCACCGGCGGCGGCGCCAATGCGGCCGCCAAGCTCGGCCTCCTCGGCACCGACGGCGCCACCACGACCGACAACTCCGCCGACCTGGTCTTCCACGGCACCGCCATCGGAGCCGTGTCCAACGCCACGCTCCTCTCGACGCTCGGCGTGACCACGACGATCAACGACCTGAAGATCACCGACATCAACGGCGTGACCTTCTCCGTCAGTCTCACCGGCGCGACCACCCTCGGCGACGCCATCACCAAGATCAACACCGCCGCGATGACCGCCGGCAGCTCCCTGACCGCGCAGATCGACGCCGACGGCTTCCGTCTCGACCTCGTCAACGTCGCCCCCGCGACCGCCAAGGTCATCACCGACAGCCGTCTGCCCGGCCCCAACGCCGTCCGCGACATCAACGCTTTCGCCGCCAACGGCAACCTGATCTACGTCGTCGGCACGCGCGGCAACGCTGCGACGCAGGAACTCTACCTGCTCAATAAGACCACCGGCGCCGCCTCCTCGCTCGGTCAGCTCAAGATCGGCGGCGTCGCCGTCACCGACTCCGTCGTCAACCTCGCCTTCGACTCCGGCGGCAACCTCTTCGCCACCCTCGCCAAGTCGACCGGCCAGCAGCTTGTCAAGATCAACCCGCTCAACGGCACCACGACCGTCGTCGGCAACATCATCGTCGACGGCAACCCCGCGAACATCGTCGACTTCGCCTTCAACGCCTCCAATCAGCTCATCGGTTACGAAGCCGACCCGACCGCCGGCGACGGCGCTCCGTCGCGCGTCGTGAAGATCAACACCACCAACCCCGCCGCCAGCGTCGCCCTGACCGCCTTCGGCTCCCTCGACCGCAACCTCCGCGGGCTGGCGATCGACGACAACGGCACCTCGTTCAGCTTCTTCTCCGACGGCCGCGTCAACGATCAGCTCTGGACCACGCCCGATCCGTCCGTCGCCTCCGTCTTCGGCATCATCGATCCGTTGACCGGCCAGTATTCGCAGATGCGCTCCCTCGCGCAGGACTTCAACGGCACCGCGCTGACGAGCCGCATCGCCTCCATGACCGTCGACACCGCCGACTCGACCACCATCATCGGCGACATCTTCGTGCTTACCGCCGACGGCCGACTCTTCCAGTATGACTCGACGCAGGGCGGCGCCCTCGTCGGCTCCTTCGGCAAGGTCGTCAACTCCACCGGCGCGACGCTGACCCTGACCGCGATCGAATCCGATGACGCCGCCGACGACGGCACCGTCAACCTGATCGCCGTCGACGCCCGGTTCAACCAGCTTGTCCGCATCCGACTCAGCGACACCAACGGCGACATGATCCTCGACACCGTCGACTTCGACGGCGACGGCGTCCGCGACGCCGGCATCGACATCGCCCTCACGACGGCCGACACGGACGGCGACGGCGTCGCCGATGTCGCCTCCTCCACGACCGTCCGCGCCTTCAAGCTCACCGAAGCCGGCGCCGTCTCCGCCGCGCATCTGCTGGACCTCGATGTCGATCCGACCGGCGGCAACGGCATCATGGCCGTCATCGACACGCCCACCGTCGGCGCCGCCGATTCCATCGCCAGCTTCCTGGACACTTCCGACACGGCCCTGGGCGGGATCATCGCCAACGGCTTCCGCTCCGTCCGCATCACCGACCCCGTCGGCAACGGCTACAGCGGCCGCCTGATCTCCGAAGGCAACAGCCCCATGAACGTCCTGGTCATGGGCAACTACTCCGGCTCCGTCGTCACGCAGGGCTCGATCGGCGCCTTCACCGTCCTCAACGGCAACTTCGCCGGCACCGTCAGCGCCCGTGACAACATCACGCGCGTCGCCATCGTCAACGGCTCCGTCCTCGCCGGCGGCGTCGTGCACACCAGCGGCATGCTCACCGCGATGACCATGAGCGGCCGTGACCTGACCTTCGCCGGCGCGATCGATGCCGCCGCCGCCTCCGTCATCTCGATTCAGGGCGACGTCAAGAGCGCCGCCGACATCCTCATCGCCCACGACCTCAACGCCTTCACCGTCCTGGGCGCCTTTGAAGGCGGGGCGGAGTTCGGCTCCGTCCGCGGCGCGATCAACGTGACCGGCGAACTGGGCAGCGGCGCCTGGATCAAGTCCGACAACGACGCCGGCGCCGTCATCGTCCGCGGCGGCACCGAAACCGGATCGAAACTGCTCATCGGCGGGGCGACGAACCTCCTGATGATCGGCGGAACCCACCGCGGCATGTTCGCCTCCAAGGGCGACGTCCGCTCGATCTCCCTGGCCAATCTCGACTCCGCTCTCGTTGCCGTCGGCATGCAGAACATCAGCACCGCCGTCTCCGGCAACATGACCAGCTCGGTCATCAGCTACGGCGTCTGGGTCGGTGACGACGGCGTGTACAACACCGTCGATGACCGCATCTTCGGCGGCGGGACGAACGTCGTGTCCATCCGCGGCAGCTACGTCGACTCCGTCGTCGCCGCCGGCGTCCTGCCCAACCTCAATGAAGCCGCCGTCGACGGCACCGCCAACCTCCCGCTCAACACCCGTGCGTACACCGGCTACACCAACCGCCCGATCGACGGCGCCGTCACATTCGTCGACGCCGCGGAAGCCGGCGGCGTCCTCTCGAGCATCATCTCCCGCTTCATCGTCGCCGGCCAGGTCTCGCACACCAAGGCCCAGACCGGCGTGTTCGGCGAAACCGCCCCGTTCCGCGAGTCCGTCATCGCCGCCGCCGACGGCATCGGCCTCGTCTCCGGCGCCAACTCCAACCGCATCGCCCGCCGCGTTTATGGCGATCCGTTCGGCGCCCCGACCGTCGATCAGGTCCTGCAGATCAACGACAGCCGATTCGACATCGTCTTCAGCGAAGAGATCAACACCTCCTCGTTCATCCTCTCCGTCGACGCCAACGATGACAACGACATCAATGACCCCGTCGACACGATCGGCACCATCCTCATCCAGTACCGCGATGAGCTTGATCCGTCGATCACGCATATCCTCGACGACGGCGTCCAGCTCACCTACTCCGTCTCCGTCGACAACAACGGCCAGACCCACGGCGTCCTGCACGTCATCCGTGACGCCGGGTTCAGCGGATTCGGCGGCCTGACCGTGACGCTCTCCGACAACGGCGCGACCGGACCGGCGATCTACGACCGCTCCGGCGGACGCTCCATCTTCCGAAGCTTCAACCAGGGAACGATCTCGACCGGCCTCGAAGCGGCCTTCGGCGGAACCGATCCGACCTCCTTCGACAACGATCCCTTCGGCACCATCCTTGACGGCAATATCGACGGCGTCGAAGGCGGCCGCCGCGTGGTCAACGTCTTCTTCGACGACGCCCCCGATGACTTCCTTACCGCACTGGACACCGAAGTCACCTTCGATCTGGCCTCCACCGGCCACGATCAGCAGCAGGTCTCGAACATCTTCGAGAGCGCAACCGACATCGACATCTTCCACTTCGTCGCCAACGCCTTCCAGTTCTTCTCCGTCAATTACGAAGGCAACAGTCCCGCGCAGATGGGCGTCTTCGTGCGGGACACGCAGGGCACCGACGACACCTCCGACGACACCTTCGAAGCCATCGCCCGATGGGAGTCCAACGCCGCCTTCTTCGGCGACGGCCCGACGCTCTTCCAGGCCTTCGAACTGCCCCCCATGGAAGCCGCCGTCAACTCCGCTGAGGACCTCCTCGACGGCGTCGCCGACGGACTGCAGACCCAGAACCTCGACTTCTTCGTCGTCGTCACGCCCGCCGGCGGATTCCTCAGCTCCTCCGCCTCCAGCAACTACACGCTGACGATGAACCTGGCGAACTCCGACGAACTGCTCGACGGTAACGCCGGCAATTCCAGCGCCGGCCTGCCCGACAATGAGCAGATCCTCTATCTCTCGCAGTTCATCGGCGAGCACAACAACAGTCTCGGCGCCAACGTGCCCAAGCAGCTTGTCTACCTCAACTTCGTCGGCGGCCGCTCCGACAAGACCTCCGAAGGCGTCGTCAATCTCGATGCCCTGACCACCGATATCCTGGACCCGACCCTTGCCGGGTTCACCAACGTGCTCATCAACGGCGGCACCGTCAATGGCCAGAACGTCAACGGCATCATCGACAACGTCCTGTCCATCTACCGCATGAACCCCGCCGATCACCCGCTCGGCACCCTGACCGTGCAGAACATCGGCGCCAACATCGCCGCGTTCACCAACGCCTCCAGCGGCCTGTACTTCACCACCATCGACCCCGCCAGTCTCGGCTTCGACGGCGAGTTCACCACCGTCTTCATCGGCGACACCCATGGCGCCAACGCCGGTCTCCTCGGCATCGCCTCCACCGTCGACTTCGGCAACAACTCCAAGAACGACGAGGCGATCATCTACGCCGACTCCTTCGCCGGACTCAGCTCCAACACCAACCTCGTCGGCAAGCTCAACGAATACTCCACGACGCTCGCCAACGTCATCGCCCACGAACTCGGTCACACCCTCGGTCTCAACCACCACCCGACCACGTTCATGGACAACCCCCTCTTCGCCGACGACCCGGACAACGATCCGTTCACGGCCAACGACGCCAACACCGGCCTCTCGCTCATGGCCTACAACTCCACCGCCTCCGAACTCGTCCAGCTCCTGCAGCTCGGCACGCAGAACCTCACCACCAACGAGTTCCCCATCGGTCAGTCCGACACGATGGACCTCATCCTCAAGTGGCTCGGCTCGGGTATCTGAGCCCGCCCGTCATGACCCACCCAAAAGGACGCTCCCCGCGGAGCGTCCTTTTTCTTTCGCTCAAGTTTCCAGAAGTGCCCGGTCGCGGAATGTGGCACAGCCGTCCCGGGCTGTGCGATCTTCATCGAAGCGGCGCATCGAACTTCAACGTCCGCGGCTCCAGACACCGCTCTTCGCCGCACGCCTGCACCGTCAGCCGCAGCGGCAGAACCTCGCCGATCGTCCCCGGCGCGGCGGCGGTCGCCCGGATCGCGCATCGCCCACGGCACGTCATGATCGACTGCTTCGTGAATGGATCCAACATCGCCTCTCCCGCCGGGTACTGCACATCGCTGACGACGAACCCCGCATCCTCGCCCGCGGCAAGCGCGAGCCCGATGTGATCCGTCGCTTCATCGTCGTGTGCGTAAACATGCCACCCCGGCGCGACGGCGATTTTGACGGTGATGTCGAACCGCTCGCCGGGTTGAATCGTGTCGGGCACGCCGAACAAGGCCGCGACGATTGGCTCGCTGATGACGAGCGCGTTGGCGCCGGCCGTCGGCAATTTCGCCGCCGCGGCGTGATAGCGGGCGTACGCGAGAATCAGCCCCTCGGTCCCATGCGGCTGCGTCGCCATCAAGCCGGCGCTGACCTCAAGCGTCTGCCGCGCCAGCCCCGACAGGCGCAGGTCATCGTCGAGGATCGCCAGCCGCGTCATCGCCGCCGCCGCTATGCCGTTGCCCGACGGCATGTTCCCGCCGGCCCCGATCTCCTTCGACCGCAAGAGCAGCTTGTCATGCTCGGCCTGCGTGAAATAGAACCCGCCGTCGCGCGGATCGTAGAATCGCTCGATCATCCGCTCCGCCAGCATGCGCGCCTGATCGAGACGAGGCGCGTCGCCGGTCGCTTCGTGCAAGTCGAGCAGGGCGCTGACGAGGTAGGCATAGTCGTCGAGATACGCCGGCAGTTTCGCTTCGCCCTTGCGCCATGTCCGCCGAAGATCGCCGTCGCGCATCATGTGCTTGAAAATGAAGTCGGCCGCGCGGTTCGCCGCGTCGGTGTAGCGCCGCTCGCCGAGCACCTTCCCCGCATGCGCCAGCGAACCGATCAGCAGGGCGTTCCAGCTTGCAAGCACCTTGTCATCAAGATGCGGCGGCACGCGCTGATCGCGCACCGTGCGCAGCTTCAGGCGCATCGCATCGAACTGCGACGCGTCCGCCGCCGGCTGCGGGAGGAACAGATGGTTCGTCCCCGTGTGATGCCGCGTCGCTTCCTCGTAGTAGTTGCCCGCCGGCGTCGCGCCATACGTTTCGGCGAATCGCTTCCCATCGGTTTCGCCGAGCAGATCGACTAGCTCGTCATATCGCCACAGGTAATACTTGCCTTCCTCGCCTTCGCTGTCGGCGTCGAGGGCCGAGTAGAACCCGCCCGCCGGGTCGGTCATCCGCCGTTCGATCCAGCCGAACGTCTCGGCGACGACGCGCCGGTAGGGTTCGTGCCGCGTCAGCGCGTACGCATCGGTGTAAGCGCGGATGAGCTGCGCGTTGTCGTAGAGCATCTTCTCAAAATGCGGCAAAAACCAGCGGGAATCGGTCGAATAACGATGAAACCCGCCGCCGACGTGGTCGTAGAGTCCGCCCCTCATCATGGCGTCGAGCGTCTGCGTGAGGATCGCCTGATCGTCGAGATTCGGCGATTGGGTCTGCGTGAAGTTGAAGAGCGCCAGCGCCCCATGCGGCGGAAACTTGGGCGCGCCGCCGAACCCGCCGCGCTTCTCATCGTACGCGCGGCGGAAGTAGGCGAGGGCGTCGGCGAGGATCGTCGGCTCCAGCGCCGTCTGATCATCCGAACCGCGGCGCGAACCGGCCTGACGGATGGCGGTCGCGAAGTTGTCGGCCTGCTCCCGAACCTGCGGGCGCTGATCGCGCCACGCGGCGGCGAGACTCGCCAGCAACTGCATGAACTGCGCCTTGGGGTAATACGTCCCGGCGTACCACGGGCGACCATCGGGCGTGAGGATCACCGAATTGGGCCACCCGCCGCGCTGCGTGAACAGTTGCGTGGCGAGCATGTACTGCTCATCGACATCGGGCAGTTCCTCGCGGTCGACCTTGATGTTCACGAAGTGCGCGTTCATGATCGCCGCGACTTCCTCGTCCTCGAACGACTGATGCGCCATGACGTGACACCAATGGCACGTCGAGTACCCCACGCTCAGGAAGATCGGCTTGTCCTCCCGCCGGGCGAGGTCGAACGCGTCGCGGCCCCACGGGCGCCAGTCCACCGGATTATGCGCATGCTGCAACAGGTACGGGCTGGTTTCGTGAACGAGGTGGTTGGTATGTCGGGGCGCGTCGCCGTGGGTCATGGTTCAATCGGAAATTCAACGCAGGGCCTGCGCCGGGTGCATCATGGCGCGGAGCGACTGCTGGTAGATCTGCATGCACTTGTGCGCGGCCCCGTCCCATGTGAGCTGCCGCGCCTCGATGTCCGCGTGCTCGCGCATCGTCTGGCTGAGCGGCGGATGACGCAGCACGGCGATGATCTTGTCGGCCATGTCGTCCACGTCCCAGAAGTCGACCTTCAGCGCGTGCTGAATGACCTCCGCCACGCCGGAGTTGCGGCTGATGATCACGGGCACGTCGTGACGGATCGCCTCCAGCGGCGCGATGCCGAACGGTTCGGACACGCTGGGCATGACATAGACGTCGGCCATGCGGAAGACTTTCTCGACGTCCGCGCCGCGGAGGAAGCCGGTGAAGAGCACCTTGTGTCCGATGTCCATCTCGGCGGCCATGGCGATGACCTGCTGGGCCATGTCGCCCGAACCGGCCATGACGAACTTGACGTTGTCGATCTTGTCGAGGACTTTCTTGGCGGCCGCGACGAAATATTCGGGGCCTTTCTGCATGGTGATACGGCCGAGGAACAGGACGATGCGATCGGCTTTGCGGATGCCGGTGCGCGGGGGCAGGGCGGCGTCGGACTCGATGCCGTTGTAGACGACATGGACTTTGGAGGCCGGGACGCCGTAGCGGTGGATGCAGATGTTGCGGGTCAGGTAGGAGACGCAGACGACGGAGATCGCGCCGTGCATGCCGCGGCGTTCGATGTCGTAGATCTGCTGGTTGACGTGCTCGCCGGAGCGGTCGAATTCGGTGGAGTGGACATGCACGACGAGCGGCCGGCCGGACGCGCCGGCGACGGCGAGCGCGGCGGGGTAGGTCATCCAGTCATGCGCGTGAATGACGTCAAAATGCTCCGCGCGGGCGAGGCGCAGCGCCAGATGCGCGTAGCGCTGGGCTTCATCGACGACGTTGCCGGCGTAGTCGTTGCCGGCGGGGGGGCGATGATGGTGCGTCGGTTCGGGGAGCGCGGCGGCGATCCGTGCGATGGCGGCTTTGGCGCGGGGGGAGTAGGCGCCATGATCGAGTTCTTCGATGTATTCGATGCGCCCGAAGCGCACGCGCTTGCGACGCGCGCCGGGCGAGGGCGGGGCGGCGGGATAGGGGCTTGCGATCGGCGAAGGGATCGCGCGGAACTCGACGCCGGCGCGTTCGACCGCGCGGCGCAGGCGCTCGGCTTCGCTGATCGATTCGTCATCGTCGTCGCCGTCGTGTCCGATGTTCTTGAGCGGCGAGGCGGGGCTGACAAGCTTGACATGACCGGAGGCGGAGGCGGAGGCGGGGACGGGCTTGGGCAGGACGAAGACGACCTCGATGTTCTGCCGGCTCATGGCGCGCGTCAGGCCGTAGCAGGCGGTTCCGAGCCCACCGCTGATAAACGGCGGAAATTCCCAGCCGAGCATCAACACACGCATGAAATACACCTGATCGGGGGAGGGCGTCCGGGTCAAAACTCACTTTATCCGCGGGCTGCGGAATGGACAAGTGATACAATCGCGGATATGTCGCAACGCAAGCATGCCGGCGAAGAGATGAACTGGACGACGCGCCGCCTGCTGGACTGGACGACGGCGTATCTCCAGAAAAAGCAGGTGGATTCGCCGCGCCTCTGCGCGGAGATGCTCATGGCCCACGTGCTGGAGATTCCGCGCATCCATCTGTACATGGACCTGGACCGCCCGGCGAGCCCCTTGGAGCGCGCGGCGTTCCGCGAGCTGGTCGAGAAGGCGGCGGCGCAGCATCCGGTGCAGTACCTGATGGGCTACGCCTATTTTTTCTCGATGATCTTCGAGGTGAACGAACACGTGCTGATTCCGCGGCCGTGCACGGAGATGCTCGTGGAGCATGTGATTCAACATGCGCGGCACGTGCCGGGGTTCGCCTCGCCGCAGATCGCCGACCTCGGGACCGGCAGCGGTTGCATCGCGGTGGCGCTGGCCAAGCACTTGCCCGCCGCGCGCATCGTCGCGGTCGACACGAGCGCGGCGGCGCTGGAGGTGGCCAAGCGCAACGCGGCGAAGCATGGCGTGAGCGATCGGATCGATTTCGTGGAGGGCGATCTGTTCGAGGCGCTGGGCGGGCGGCGGTTTTCATACATTGTGTCCAATCCGCCGTACATCAGCGACGCGGAATGGGCGGAGGTGGAGGCGAATGTGAAGGATTACGAGCCGACGGGAGCGCTGCGGGCGGGGGCGGACGGATTGGAAGTGCTGCGCCGTCTGATCGCGGCGGCGGGGGGATACCTGGCGGAGCCGGGGCAACTGGTGGTCGAGATCGCCGCATCGCAGAAGGCGGCGGTAATCGCGTTGGTGAAGGGCGAGAAGGGACTCAGGGAGCCGCGCGTGATGGCGGATCATGAGGGGTTTGATCGGATGCTGCTGGCGGATGGTGATCAATCGTGATGTGGTGATGTGAAAGGCGATCCGGGGATTCGCTGCGCTCAGCCCTCGGCTTTGTAGAATTGTTACTTCACCACGTCACCAAATAAAAAGCCATCCGCGTTAACGGATGGCTTTGGATGTTCGTAGGACGGATCGCGCTTAGCCCTTGATTTCGGTGGCGGCGATCATCTTCTTGCCGTCGTGCTCGGTGACTTCGCCGGTGACGGTGACGCCTTCCTTGGGGCCGTGGCAGACGTTTTCATGGAAGTCCTTGGAGGTCGCATTGGGGACGAGGTAGTAGGTCACTTCCTTGTCGCCGTCCTTGACGATCAGCGCGTTCTGGCACTTGGACGCCTCCTTGAGCGCGCACTTGGCGCAGACCATCTTGCCGGTCAGCGTGACTTTCTCACCGGCTTGTGCTTGCGAGAAGGTGAGCAGACCCACGACCGCGAACAACAGAGCCGTCTTGATCATCATCGCTTTCATCAGAAAATCCTTTCAGAGAAATTGGATTGAACGCACCACACAGTTGACATCACGCTAGCGATCGCCGATGGGAATGTCAATATGTTCGGGAAAAGGTTGCATTCTGCTATCATCCTGCACATGGCGTCGATCGAAATTCCTTATCAGAAACTCGCCCCGGCGACGCTTGAAGCGGTGCTCGAGGAGTATGTGACGCGGGACGGTACGGACGATCGGGACGCCGCCCATAAAATCCGGCAGGTCATGGCTCAACTCGAAAAGGGCGAAGCGGTCATCGTGTTCGACGACGAAAGTGGCACATGCCACGTCGTCCGAACATAAACATCATTTAGAATCGCCGAGCAGATTCTGCATCCGTTCGTCGACAAACTTGTCCTCGCGCGTGCGCTGGTCCGCCAGGTCCTTGCTCAACTGGGTGATGCGGGATTCGAGGCGATTGAGTTCGTGGCCGAGCATCTGCTGGCGGGCGTCGAACTGCTGCTCGATGACGGAACGCAATGACTTTTTGAGGTCCTTGGTTTTTCCGCCGTCCTTGTTGACCTGCTTGGCGAGGTCGCCGGCCTGGGTCTGAAGCTGCTGCTCGCGGGTCTGGAGGTCGAAGCCCTGCGGATCGACGCGGCGCTTGAGGACGAGGTAACGGAGGCGGGGGGCATAGGTGGCGATCGTGGCGCGGAAGGCCTTGGGGTCGCGCTGGCGCAGGGCGGCCAGTTCGTCGGCAAGCGTGGGGCGGTGCAGACGAATGATGTCCATGATCTGATCGATCTGCTCGTCGGTGAGATGGGGCGGATCGGCGGGGGGATCGATCTTGCCGGGCGGATCGGGGATGATGATTTTCTCGGGCGGATTGGGAGACGCGAAGATGTCGGCGCCGGGCTTGGCGAGCAGTTCGTCGAAGCGTTTGCCGATGAGCGCGTCCTTCTGATTCTGCTGCTGCTGAATTTGTTTGCGAAGACCGTCGAGGCGGGTCTGAAGATTGGTGATCTCGGACTGGCGGGAGTCGAGCTTGACCTGGAACTGCTCGTGCAGCATCTTGCGCAGGTCATCGGTGAGGCGCCTGGCTTCGTCGCCGTCGGCGGACTTGATGCGGCGGGACAGCTCCCATGTCTCGCGCTGATAGCGTTTGTCCGCGGCGGCGGACTTGTAGGCGTCCGGGTCCTCCTGCCTGAGGCGGATCAGGCCGGCCATTTTGCTGTTGATCTGAAGAATGTTTCGGCGGAACTGCTTGGGGTCCGAGTCGCGCAGGACGTTGAGGCGCTGGGCCATCATCGGATGCACATCATTGACGACCGCGAGCACCAGTTCGATGCGCTCATCGGACAGATCGCGGTCCTTGTCATCGTCGTCCTTGTTGTTCCTGGCGTTCTTGTTGTCGGCGGGCTTCTGTGCGGCGGGTTTGTCGGGCTTGTCGGATTTGGCGGGCGCGTCAGCGAAAAGCACGGCTGTGCACGACAGCGTCAGAAGGAGCACCCGAAATGACAAGCGGTTGGCTTTCATGAAGACTCGCGCAGCGCTAGGGCGTGGCCATTGTATCGACCCGGACCGGCTTCGCGGCCCTCAGAACGACTGAATCTGAGCTTCGAGAACGGACAGATCATCACTGAGCATCTCGGCACTGTCGGTCGACGATCCCTCCGATTCGTCGGCGAGACTCAGGGCGGCCTGGTCGACGTCGGTTGAGATCGCAAGAATCTGCGCATCGATCGGATTGCCGGTGTGCCCCAGCGAATGGTCAAGCTGGGCCAGCTCGCGCTGAATCCACGCGAGGGAGGATTTGTCCGGCTGCTTGACGACGGCGTGTTGGGCCAGCATGTAGACGCCCAGACCGGCGGCGATGAGCACGGCGGCGGCGATCGCCTGGGCGAAATAGCCGATGCGCGCGATGACGACGACGGGCTGATCGCGATGAGCGGGTTCGACGGTGGCGTCGTACACGCGCTGCGGGAGACCGGCGGGAGTCGGCACGTGATGCGCCCGGCGGAGTTCATGTTGCGAAACACCACAGGCGGTCAGGTCGTTGACCGTCGTGTCATAGACGCGCCGCGCGAGCCCGGCGGGGGGCGCGACGGCGAGGGCGAGCTTCAGGTCGGCTTCAAACTGTTCGTTGATCGGGTCCATGTTCGTATCTTCGGTCGTCTTGATTCAGGGCTCGGTTTCTTCGAGCATGTCTCTCAATTTTTTCAGGGCCCGGTGGCCTCTTGCCAGCACGGTGCCCAGGGGTTGTTCCAAAACTTCGGCGATCTGCGCGAAGCTCAGGCCCGCGGTGAAGCGGAGGTCCAGAAGCTCGCGGTCCGGCTCGGACAGGCGCTCGACGGCGGCGCGGAGCTGGGCGATGCGTTCGGACTTTTCCAGAGCGTCCGTGGGCGTGGGCCCGTTGGCGAATTGCCCCATCGCTTCCGGCGGCGTCGCATCGAAGTCGATCGACACGGCCTGTCGCTTGCGGCGGCGAAGCTCGTCCCGCAAACGATTGACGGCAATTCGAAACAACCACGCTTCGAACCGGCCCTGCTCGTCGTACGCGGCGAGTTTGCTGACGATCTTGGCAAACGTCGCCTGCGTCATTTCCTCGGCCAGGTCGGCGTTGCCGCACTGCCGATAGAGCAGGCCGTACACCCGACCGCTGTACGCCTCCACCAACTGCCGCCAAGCGTCCGGATCACCGGCGGCGGCTGCTGCGAGCGTCTGTTGCGTCGGGTCGCTCATCCGTCGTACCTGTGTAACGAGGGGTGGGGGGCTTTATTGCATCGCCTGAGCCGATCGGCGGCAAACGTGGGCTGGAAATCGGCCATCCGGTCGATATACTTGGGGGTTATGTCGAACGCCGCCATTTTTCTTGAACTTCGACTTACCACGGGTGCGGTCCGCTCCGGGGTCCTTGTAGGCGTTATTCGGCGGGACTCCCTGCCGGCCTGACAGGGATGGGCCCGCGCCCCTCGCATCGCTGACTTACAATACCACAGCTTAAACACACCACCAATGCACGCCCATTCACCGGGCGATGCCTTGTGCGAGAACCACGATGACTACCGCACGCTCTCAATCCTCCCTCGACACACGGATCGACTCCCTCGCCGCCGCACCCAAGACCGATAAATACGTCGGCCTCAAGGGCGCGGAAATCTTCCATCAGCTCATGGCTGAGCACCAAGTCGAAGTCATGTTCGGCTACCCCGGCGGGGCCATCCTCCCCGTCTTCGACGCCATTCATAACTCCCCGCACTTCAAGTTCATTCTCACGCGCCATGAACAGGGCGCCGGACACATGGCCGAGGGCTACGCCCGCGTGACCGGCAAGCCGGGCATCGTGCTGGTGACGAGCGGCCCCGGCGCGACGAACGTCGTCACCGCCATGCAGGACGCCCTCATGGACGGCACGCCCCTGATCGTCTTCACCGGCCAGGTCGCCACCGCCGCGATCGGCTCCGACGCCTTTCAGGAAGCCGACGTGACCGGCATCACCCGCTCGTGCACCAAGTGGAACGTGCTCGTCAAGGACGTGCGCGACCTGCCGCGTTACATCAATCAGGCGTTCCACATCGCCACGACCGGCCGGCCGGGACCTGTGCTCGTGGATTTGCCCAAGGACGTGACCGCCGCCACGCTGCGCGAGCCCGTCGTCGCCGAGCCGCACATGCCCGGGTACCACGTGCGCGAGCTGGGCACGAGCGATGAAATCCAGCGCGTCGCCGACATGATCAATGGGTCCAAGCGCCCCGTGTTCTACGTCGGACAGGGCGTGATCCAGGCGGGCGGGTCGGAAGTGCTCCGCGCCTGTGCCCTCGCCGGCGACATTCCCACGACGACGACCTTGCAGGGGCTCGGCGCTTTCGACGAGTCGCACCCGCTCTCGCTGCACATGCTGGGCATGCACGGCTCGGCCTACGCCAACTGGGCCATGCAGAAGGCCGACTGCCTCATCGCCGTCGGCGCCCGTTTCGACGACCGCATCACCGGCCGGCTCTCCGGCTTCGCACCCGAAGCCAAAAAAGCCCACGCCGAGGGCCGCGGCGGGATCATTCACTTCGACATCGCCCCCGAGCAGATCGGCAAGAACGTCCCCGTGTCGATCGGCGTCGAAGGCGACGCCCGCAAGAATCTGGAGCTCCTGCTGCCGCTCATCCAGAAGCGCGACCGCTCCGAATGGCTCGCGCAGATCAACGAGTGGAAGCGCAAGTATCCCTTCCGCTACAAGCCCGACAATCGACCCGGGCATATGAAGCCCCAGCAGGTCATCGAAGAGCTCTACCGCCAGACGAACGGCGAAGCGATCATCGCCACCGGCGTGGGCCAGCATCAGATGTGGGCCGCCCAGTTCTACAAGTACAAGTACCCGCGCCACTGGATCACCTCCGGCGGGCTGGGCACGATGGGCTACGGCGTCCCGGCGTCGATCGGCGCCAAACTCGCCGTGATGGTCGAAGCCGAGAAGCGCGGCGGGAAGAACCCGATCGTCGTCGACATCGACGGCGACGGCTCGTTCTGCATGACGGCGATGGAAATGGCCACCGCCGCTCAGTACGGCATCGGTGCGAAGATCCTCATCCTCAACAATGATTTCCAGGGCATGGTCAAGCAGTGGCAGGACCTGTTCTATCAGGAGCGCTACAGCCATACCGAGATGCACAATCCCGACTTCAAGTTGCTCGCCGAGGCGATGCACTGCAAGGGCGTTCGCTGCGAAAGCGCCGCCGACTTGCCGGCGAAGATGAAGGAATTCCTCGAAGCCGACGGCCCGGTCGTGGGCGACTTCCTCGTGGAAAAACACGAGCACGTCTGGCCCATGGTCCCCGCCGGCGCCACCCTCGACGAAATGCAACTGGGCGTCATCGGCGAACTCGCCGGCGATTGACTTCCTCCCCCTCTCCCTTCGGGAGAGGGCCGGGGTGAGGGCAGCCCCGAAGGATGGCGCGCCCCGACTCCCGTCGATCCACAAACGACAACAACCGCCCGCAGTCACACTGCGGGCGGTTGTCGTCTTGAGGGGGGTGAGATTCCGGGGGGTGAGATTCCGTTTAGTCGCCGATGACCGCGGCGAGGGGCGTGTGCACCAGTTCCTGCGTGACCTGCCACCAGTCCCAGCTCGCATCGAACGGCTGCTGGTAGCCGCCCCAGATGACCATGCCGTCGGTGATCGACGCACAGGTCATCATCTCGGTGCGCCAGTAGTTGGCGTCCAGGAACTGGCCGGTGAACTTGGACGAGTCATGATACTGGGGCCAGAGGAAGGCAATGACCGGCTTGCCGTACTGGCGGGCCTGCACGATGTTGTTGAGGGCGTACTTGCGCCAGCCGACGACATCGTTGTAGAACGTGTAGAGCGAGGGGAAGATGTAGTCGACGTGGTCCGCCACGCGCTGGAGCTTCTCGTTGGCCTTGATCCAGCCGGCGTACCCGGTGTTGGGCCCAGGCCCGAGCACCGCCGCCCAGTAGTTGCGCTGCGGCAGGATCGAGTAGAACCCGAACTTCACATTGGGATTCTCCGCGCGAATCCACTGCGCCACCTTGATGAACTTGTCGATCGTCGCATCCAGCTCCGCCGGCTGCTGGCTCCAGCTTTCGATGTCGATCACGACCGGCACATTCGTCGGCAGCGTCCGCGCCACCGCACGCACCGTCGCTTCGTGCGGCTGATCGTGCTTGACGCCGTCCGGCCACAGCGCGCTTTCATACACCGCCTTGATCGGCATCAGCCCCGACTCCGAAAGCGCCGGCTTGCCGGTGTACATGATGGCGTCGTAGACCTTGAGCGTCGAGAGATTGCTCGTCCCGCCGCTGGTGTTGTTCGAGCCGGAAGTGACCGGCGGCAGGGGCGGGTCGGGATTCGCGCCGTTGTTGTCGCCCAGCGGATTGGACCCGGTGTTGGTCGTCGAGTTGGACCCCGTGTTGGTATTGGGCGTCGAGGGGTTGGTCGACGTGTTGGTCGTGTTGTTGTTGGAGGTCGACGCGGTCGTCCCGCCGCCGGAGTTGGCGGTGGTGTTGCCAGTCGAGGTCGAGCCGGTGCTGTTGGCGCCGGTCGAAGTGGTGGTCCCGCCGCCGGTGCTGGTGTTCGTGCCGGTGCTGGTGTTGCCGCCGGTGGTGGTGTTGGAGTTGGGTTTGTTGATGACGGTCGCGGTGTTGCCGCCGGACCCGCCGGAAGGGGTGGAACTGCCGGAGCCGCTCGAGGTCGAGCCGGTGTTCGTGTGGGTGTTGGTCGAATTGCTGCTCGCGTCGGTGTTGGTGTCGTTGGATGCGGTGGAGTTGTTGCCCGCACCGGTGTTGGGCGAGGTGGGGTCCTGCGTGCCCGGCTGCGAGGAGGGCTCGCCCACGTTCGAGTCCGTCGACTCGGTCGTGGGATTGATCACCTTGGCCGTATTGCCCCCGGAAGAGGAGCCCCCGGAAGAGGAACTGCCGGACGAAGACCCGCCGGAGGACGATCCGCCGGAGCTTGACGAGCCGCCGCCCGAGCCGCCGCCGGACCCGCCGGTGGGGATGCTCGAACCGCCGGAGCCGCCGCCGCCGCCGGAGGACGGCGTGGTGGTGACCGAGGACTGATTGCCGTAGGTGGTCGGCTCATCGCTGACGACCGGCGGCGTGGTCGGCTCGCTGGCCTTGATCAGCGGCGCGATCATCTGCTCGGTCTTCCAGATGAAATTCGCGAACGGGTTGACCCGGCCGGCGTAACGCTCGTCCGTGGCCTGCTTGAAGATCGCCAGCTCGACGCTCAGCGACTTCAACTCGCTCGCGTTCAGGTGGGAAACGGACTCGTTCAGCGCCGCGTCCCCCGAGCGGTGATACACCCGCCACAGGTCCGCCGCCCGCTGAATCGAATACTGCGCCGCCGCGTGCGGCACAGGCCCGAAACTCAGCAGGCCCGCCACCAGCCCCGCCGCGACCGCCCGCATTGTCGTTCGAATCGTTACCATTGTTGATCTCACCCTGGGTTGTCTGAGCACACAGGATTACCAACCGATATAATTCATGCGGACCCAAGTGAACCGACGCGTTTTCGGACTACGCGTTTTCACCAATCGCACTTTCGCCGCGCCGCACCGCTGTGTTTTCATTTTTGCGACCCCCCGATCCGTTATAATCGCACGCAATGCACCCACTCGCGGCGTCCAGCTTCAACTTCCAGTTCAACGACGCCCCGCCCATGCCTTCGTTCTCCGGCAGCGGCGGGACCGGGTTTCCGTTCCTCTTCATCCTTATCATCGTCGCCGCCGTCGGTCTGGCCATCTATGGCTTCTACGCCGCCGCCAAGCGCCGGAAGGAGCTTCAGGAATGGGCCGCCCGCAAGGGCCTGTCCTTCACCGCCGGCAACGACTACTCCTTCGACGAACGTTTCGCCAGCTTTCAAGCCCTCCGCCAGGGCTCGCGCCGATACGCCTACAACATCATGACCGGCTCGCTTTTCAACCGGCCCTGCACCTGCTTCGACTACCACTTCGAAACCTATTCGACCGATAACAAGGGCAACCGGCAGACGCATCATCACTACTTCTCCGCCGCCGTGCTCCAAAGCGATGTCCCCCTGCGCCCGCTGTTCATCCGCCCCGAGGGCTTCTTCGACAAGATCACCGAGTTCTTCGGCTATGACGACATCGACTTCGAATCCGCCGAGTTCTCCCGCAAGTTCTACGTGACCAGCCCCGACAAGAAGTGGGCCTACGATGTGCTCCATCAGCGCACGATGGAGTTCATGCTCGCCATGCCCAAGTTCACCCTCCAGTTCGACGGCAGCCGCGTCTATATCTGCCGCGGGTCGACGTTCAACGCCGCCGAATTCGAAGCCGCCGCCGAACTCGTCGACGGCATCCTCAGCCGATTCCCCGAATACCTCGTCAAACAGCAGCGCGAAGGCATGTCATGAACATCTTCGATCTGTACGGAATTGACCCCACCATACCGGTGCTGGTCGTCGGTACTTTGGGCGGCGCGATCGTGTCGGTCGTGATTTTTCGGCGGCAGCGATCCCGGAGTCGGATGGTCGCTTACTGGGCCCGTCGCCGCGGTCTTGCATTTGACGCGGCCCAAAATCAAGACCTGCTGGATGACTGTCAGTTTCGCATATTGCGCCGCAGCAGGCAGTCATATGCGTGGAACGTGTGCTCCGGTACATTCGGTCCGCGCCCGCTGATCGCGATGGATGTCTTTAGCAACAACCAACGGTTTTCAGCACTTATCATTCGTACGCCATTCGATTTCAAACCGCTGCTCGTTCGGCCTAATGAATCTCTCGACATTGTGGCTGAGTTGGCGGGTTGGGAGGATATCCACTTCGAATCCGCGGAGTTTTCCCGAAAGTACCACGTGAGGGCGGACGATCGGAAGTGGGCCTACGATGTGCTTCATCCCAGGGCGATCGAATTCATATTGAAACATGCGCCTTATCACGTTGAATTTCAGGGCCGATCCGCCGCCGTGCATCAGAATTGTGAATGGCGGCTCGAACAATTCGACGAGGCCGTCAGTTACCTCAACAATCTGCTCAATATGTTACCCAACTACGTCCTTGAAAAAGCAATGTGAGAAATTCATATGACACTGATGCTTGCGCAATATGCCGTTCAATCCTCCGGGTCGCAGCCCATCGCGCTCTACATCGTGATCGGCGTCGTCCTGGTCGGCGTCATCTGGTTCGTCGCGACGTACAACATTCTCGTCCGCCTGCGCCAGCAGGTTGCCGAGTCGTGGTCCGGCATCGACACGGAGCTGAAGCGCCGTTACGACCTGATCCCCAATCTCGTCGAAACCGTCAAGGGCTACGCCAAGCATGAACGCGAGGTGTTCGAGCGCGTCATCGCCGCGCGCAATCAGGCGGCCAACTCGCACGGGTCGCCCAAGGAGCAGGCCACGGATGAAAACGCGTTCATCGGCTCGATGAAACAGCTTTTCGCCGTCGCGGAAAACTATCCCGACCTTAAAGCGAATCAGAATTTTTTGCAGCTTCAGCAGGAGTTGTCGAACACGGAGGACCGCATTCAGGCCGCGCGGCGGTTTTACAATGCGAACGTCCGCGATCTGAACACGCGCTGCCAGGTGCTTCCGTCGAACATCGTGGCGGGCATGTTCAACTTCAAGCAGGCCGAGTTCTTCGAGATTGAAGACGCGAGCATGCGGGCCGTGCCCAAAATGAGCTTCTGACAAGGCGGGTGGACTTCAGTCCCCCCGTCCTCCGCCACAAAAGATCACCGACAAAAGCCCCGTGTTGATACGCAACACGGGGCGGAGAAAAGAATGAGAAAGGAGAAAGGAGAACCGGGTTGAACTTCCGGGTTCGCCATCGGTTTTACGACCGGGCGTCACCCAATGTTCATCTTCGGCCGGGGCCCCGAAGTTTCTTCAATTTCCCCCAATAGCCGGGCCGCTACGCGGCCCAGGTCAACCCCGTGCAATGAACTGCCGGGCCACCTTCCACACCGGCCCCGCGCCCATGACGACCAATAAATCGCCCGGCTGGGCGTCGGCCTTGAGGTATTCGACGATATCGTCAAATGCGTCGATGTGCATCGCATCGACGTCCTGCTCGCGGAGCCGCTCGACCAGGTCGGCGGCGCTGACCGCCCGACGGTCCGCCTCGCTGTCGCGGACGAAGTAAATGTGCGGCACGATGACCACATCCGCCTGCGAAAAACTCGCCGCGAACTGATTCATCAAAAAGCGCGTGCGCGAATGCTGATGCGGCTGAAAGACGCAGATGAGCCGGCGGGGCTTGTGATGCGCCCGCAGGGCCCGCAGCGTCGTGTCGATCTCCGTCGGGTGATGCCCATAGTCGTCGATCACCGTCACGCCGCGATGCACGCCCAGATTCTGCATCCGCCGATCCAGCCCTCGGAAACTCGAAATCGCCTTGCCGATCCCTTCCCAATCCGCGCCGAGGCGATGCGCCGTCACCGCGGCGACCGAGGCGTTGTACGCCATGTGCTCGCCGGGCAATTGGCAGGTGTAGTGACACACCGGCTTGCCTTCGTGGTGCAGCGTAATGCCGCCGTTGAGACGGATGACCCAGTCGGCCTGCGGGGCGAAGCCGATCGTTTCGACCTTGCAGTCCAGCCCCGCCGCGACGCGCGTGCGCTGAGCGCCTTCGTGCCCGATGAGCAGCGACCCGTTGGCATCCGTCTTCCGGGCGAACTGGCCGAAGGCCTCGATGATGGCGTCCAGCGAGCCGTAGATGTCCAGGTGATCTTCTTCGACGTTGAGGATGATGCTGTGGGTCGGGTGGAAATTATGGAAGGAGCGGTCGAATTCGCAGGCCTCGCCGATGAGCATGTCGGGTCGTCCGGCGCGGGCGCCGCCGCCGATCTGGTCGCAGGTCGCGCCGACGATGAAGGTCGGGTCCTGATTGGTTTGAATGAGCGTATGGGCGAGCATGGCGGTGGTGGTCGATTTGCCATGCGTCCCGGCGATGGCGACGCCGGTGCGGCCGATCATGAGCCGGCCCAGAAGCTGCGCGTATTTGAGCACGGGCAGTTTCCGCCGCCGGGTCTCGACGATTTCGGGGTGGTCATTGCTGACGGCCGCGCTGGCGATGACCAGGTCGCAGGCGGCGGGGACGGTGTCGGTGGCCTGACGGAGCGTGACGTCGATGCCGTCAAGCTTCAGCGCGTCGGTGAACGGACTGGCGTAGGCGTCGGTGCCGGTGGGGATCGCGCCGTAGCTGCGGCAGATGCGGGCAAGGCCGCTCATCCCGCACCCGCCGATGCCCACGAAATGCAGGCGTTTTCCCGCCAGGTCCAGCGGGGCGTTGGGGTCATGCGTGAATGCGGTGTCCGTCATGGTGTTGATCAGGTGGGAGGTTGACATGCCATTGTACATCGGCCGAACGGCTCACGACGCTGCAACCGCGCGTCGCCGCCCGTCGACAAGGCGCATCGCATCCAAAAACCCCTGCACCATGTTCGCCAGCGTGTACTTGTCCGTCACCGTCCGCAGCGCCCCGTCGCTGAGTTTCGCCCGCATCGCCGCATCGCCCAGCACCCGGCCGATCACGCTCGCCAGATCATCGACCTGGCCGTCGCGATACGTCAGCCCGTTGACGCCCGGCGAAAGCGCCTCGATCTCGGGGTTCTGAGCGGCAGTCGAATCGCTGGTCACGATCGGCAGCGCATATCCGAACGCATGCAGAATGCTCAGCCCCACGTTCACCGGATAACAGAACACGCTCGACGACATCATCCACGGCGCCAGCTTCATCTGATCGTAAATCTTCCCGGTGAAAACGACGCGCTCGGCGATGCCGCGCTGTGCCGCCAGCTTCGTCAGTCGCTCGCGGTCCGGGCCGTCGCCGATGATGACGGTTTTGAACGACGGATGTTCGCCCGCCAGATTCGCCGTCGCTTCGATGAGCAGGTCCACGCGGTTGTCGGCATACAGGCGCGAGACGAACACGATCGTCTTGCCCGCATCGAGCTGATGCTCGCGCTGGAAGGCCGCCAGATCGTCGGGCTTGTCGAGCCACGCTTGTCGGGCCGCCTGAATCGGCGCCTGGTCCAGCGCGTTCTGTGCGACGAAGACGCGGTCGGCGTCGAAGCCGTCGTTGCGGATCAGCCCGTCCGCGATCGTTTTCGTGTACAGCATGACGCCGTCGGCGGATTTGCCCATGCGATTGCGCATCCACGTGCGCCACCGGCGCGGCCGCTTCGAGTAGCCGTGACCCCAAAGCACCGTCCGCAGCCCGCATCGGCGTGCCCGGCGGATCGCGATCGCCGCCGAGCGGTAGTGCGCGTCCCATGGCAGAATCAATAGATCGAACCGCTTCGCGTCCGCCGCATCGAGCATCGCCTGTTGAAACTTGAAACCGAGCGGCCCGAGCCGATGCTCGTCAATCGGCGCGGCCCGGTATTGAAAATCCTTCGCCTCGTCCGACCCGCTGCTGAGCCCCTCCAGATCGCCCGCGAACACGCTCAGCGAAACGCCCGGCTGACGCGCCAGCAGATTGAACACCGGCACACGATACGAAGGCAGCGCCGGCTGACAGATCGCCAGTCGAATCGCCGGCGGATGCGAAGTTGATTCGGACGCTGCGCTCATCAAGGTAGTCTACCGGCCCGGCGGCCCGGCTGCGTCGGCGGCGCCCTTGCTCCCAAGCATGCTCGCCAATATGAAAACCATCACCACCGTCACACCCCCCGCGATCGCCATCCGCTTGTACCCCTCCGGCGCTTTCCAGAAACTCGGCGTCTTCCACGCCAGCGCGTCCCATGCCTTGTCCGCATGCCCGAGCTTGAGCAGATCCATCGTGTCGAACGTCTGAGACTCGGCGAACAGGTTGTGCGTGTGCTCGATGAAAACATACTTGCCGTCGGGCTTGCGCACGACCGCCTGATCTTCATTGCCGGGGAAGTTGGCGTACGCGGCGATGCGGTCGACCAATTCGTCGGACCCGCTGCCCGACGCGGCGTTGTGACCGGCGAGCACCTTGCACACGCCGTCCCCGTCGTCCGTCAGGTACACGCTGGTGACGAGCTTCTGGTGATAGACGCGCGGCATGATCAGCACGAGCGTCATGGCGGCCAGGTAAACGAGAATGAGCACGACGATCCGCATGGGTTACGACTGCGTCCGGGGACGGATTTCCGCGGCATACACGACGCGCTGCGCCGGCGGGGGCGCCAGCTCAACCGCCGGCTCGACATATTCATCGCGCACCGCCAGCTCGAAGCGCCCCAGCAGAATGGCGAACAGGAACAGGTCCAGACTCTGCATCATTGAGCCCTGCTTGAACGAGAGGATCACGTTCGCCCAGAAAAGCGCGCCGACCGCCGCCAGCGCGCCACGCTGCATCGCGTCGTCCTTGATGAGCCGGTAGATGCGGGCGATCGACCGCGTGCCGATGTACACGATGTACCAGAACAGCGTGAACCCGACGAGGCCCTCCTCCGTGAGAATCTCCAAGGGGACCATGTGCGGATACTTGCCCAGCAGACTCGGTGAAAAGCTCGCGGAGTTGCCCAGCCCGATGAGCCAGTAGATCGGCCCGGCCTCCCACCAGTCCTGTAGCACGAGCATCGACGTCTCGAGCCGCGTCTCCTTGAAGTTGTTGATCATCTCCCCGACGTTCCATCGCCCTTCGTACGCCATCGTCGACAGCAGCACGCCGCTCAGTCCGCCGACGATCATCAGCCCGAACAGCGCGCCGATGAAGCCCCATTTGTTCTGCATCCCGCGGCCGATCGGCAGAAACAAAAGCAGCATCAGCAGCGCCACCAGGAACTGTCCGCGCGTCTGCGTGAGGATGATCAACAGCAGCGCCGCCGCCACCACGCCCCATCGCAGGATCTGAAGCACCCGACCGATCCCCGAGAAATTCATCAGCGCCGCGATCACTGTCACGTATGCGCCCAGCGACGCGATGCCCAGCGGGTTGAGCCCCACGCTCGCATCGGACGTCGCCTCCAGACCGCGGCCGGCCCAGTTGCCCGCCCCGATGAGCACGACGCACAGCGTCCCGCCGAGGATGATCGTCGTGATCAGCGCCGCCCGAAGGTCGCGCGAATCCTGAATCAGCATCGGCGACAAAATCACCGTCACGGCGATGTAGAGCCCGCGATTGCGCAGATTCGTGATCGCGTCGTCCGGGTCCAGCGCCCAGAGAATTGACAAAAACGCGAAGCCGAAAAGGATCAGCGTCCACCATCCCGCCGGCGGATACTGCCGCGACATGGCCTTGCCCCGCAACATCAGGATGATGACGCCCTGCACCATGGTGGCGCCGATGAGGTAGTTGGAGATCATCGGATGGGCCGCGATGAGGGGCACGGAAGTCTGGGCCCACTGGAACACGCCGTTGGCACAGAGCATCCCGCCCAGCGCCGCGGCCGGCCATCGCAGCGTCGCGCCGAACAGACTGATGATCACGATCCCGTAGAGGACGGTTTGCATACTCAATAGTCTATCGGATAAAACGCCGATGAGTCTGCGGACGAATCATGCGAAACCGATGAGAATCTGCCATATTATCGCGACGTTGGACCCAGCCGCCGGCGGCCCCCCGGCCGTGGCGCTGCCGCTGGCATCCGCGCAGGCCGCCGCCGGTCATGAGGTCCATCTCATCTACGAGCAATCGCCCCACGCCGCCGAAAACATCCGCAAATTCGTTGATCAGACGCCCGGCGCCGACCGCGTGCAGCGACACGCCGTCACCGATCGCTCGCTGGCCGGGCGGATTCTCGCCGGCGAAGTCTGCCGCGAAGTGGTGCGGGTGATGAAGATGGATGGGCCGTGCGTGGGGCATTTGCACGGGGTATGGGAGCCGATGCTGCTGCGGTCGGCGAAGATGATGCGGCGGTGGGATTGCCCGTATGTCGTCGCGCCGCACGGGATGCTCGATCCGTGGTCGCTGTCGCAGAAGGCGCTCAAGAAGCGGCTCGCCCTGGCGGTCAGCGGTCGGCGCATGCTCGACAGCGCCCTGTTCCTGCACGCGCTCAATGAGGATGAGCAGACGCTCTGGGCCCCGCTCAAACTCACCGCCCCGGTGCGCGTCATCGCCAACGGCGTCTTCATCGAACAATACCAGCCGGCTCCGCAAGCGGGACTCTTTCGCAAATCGCACCCGAAGATCGGCGAGCGCCCGTTTTTCGTGTTCCTCTCGCGACTGCATTACAAGAAGGGGCTGGACATCCTCGCCGACGCCTTCGCGCAGTTCGCGGAGCATGATCAGACATTCGACCTCGTCGTGGCGGGGCCCGACGGCGGGGCGGAGGCGGACTTCCGCAAACGCATCGACGAACGGGGACTGACCGGGCGGGTGCACATGACCGGCCCGATTTACGGGGACGAAAAGCGTCATCTTCTGCGCGACGCCGCGGCGTTCATTCTGCCCAGCCGGGCCGAGGGCTTTTCGATCGCCATCACCGAGGCGCTGGCGAGCGGCCTGCCCGTGGTGATCTCGCAGGCGTGCCACTTCGGCCGCGTCGGGGACGTCGGGGCGGGCTACGTTGAGCCGCTGGAGCCGGCCGCATTCGCAAGGGCGATGACCCGCCTCGCCGCCGACCCCGCCGCCGCCCGAGCCATGGGCCAAATCGGCGCCAAGCTCGTCGCCGACCACTACACCTGGCCCGTCATCGCCGCCGGCCTGACGGCGGAGTATGAACGGATGATGGCGGCAAGAAAAACCTAAAATTAACCAAACAGAATCCTTGACACGCCGGCTTGTACGGCATATATTAGGGTCATGGTCAAGGATCGATCAGAAACATATGCGGGGGGCGTGCTGGCGGACGGGCCGGTGCGGGGGCGGGGGGCCCAGCTCAATCCGACCAATCGCTTCGAGAAGCTTTCGCTGCACGTGCTGGGCGAGCATCTGGATCAGGTGGCGATCGAGCGGGGTGTCGATGCCCTCGGGCGACAGGTGCGGACGCAGGTGTACCGCGATCGGACCCGGTCGATCATCAATCCCGTCGACAGCCCGGACCTGCCGTTCAAGTGGTCGATCAATCCGTACCGGGGTTGCGAGCACGGATGCATTTATTGTTACGCGAGGCCGACGCACGAGACGCTGGGGCTTTCGAGCGGGCTGGATTTTGAGTCGAAGCTGCTGGCGAAGGTCGATGCGCCGAGTCTGCTGCGGCAGGAACTGGGGCGGGCGGGATGGAAGGGCGAACCGATCATGATGTCGGGCGTCACCGACTGCTACCAGCCGGTCGAGGCGCAGCTCAAAATCACGCGCGGGTGTCTGGAAGTCATGGCCGAGGCGCGGCAGGCGGTGAGCATCATCACCAAGAGCCGGCTGATCCTGCGGGACCTGGATCTGCTGACGGAGCTGAATCGGCATGACGCGGTGCATGTGGCGATCAGCGTGACGACGCTGGACGCCCGGCTCGCCGGCGCGCTGGAGCCGCGGGCGGCCAGTCCGCGCGATCGGCTGTGGACGATTCGGCGGCTCGCCTCCGCCGGCATTCCGGTCCATGTCATGGTCGCGCCGATCATTCCGGGGCTCAACGATCGGGAGATGCCCGCCATTTTGAAAGCCGTCGCCGAGGCGGGGGCGTCGGGGGCGGGGTACGTGATGCTGCGTCTTCCGTATCAGATCAAGGACCTGTTCGACGACTGGCTCGCCCGTCACGCCCCGCACCGCCGCACGCATGTGCAGTCGCTGATCCGCGACATGCGCGGCGGGAAGCTCTACGACGCCACATGGGGCCAGCGCCTTCGCGGCGAAGGCGCCTACGCCGATCAGATTCGCCAGACCTTCGACGTCTTTTCCGCCCGTTGCAACCTTCGCCACAGCACCCACCGACTCAACACCGCCGCCTTCCGCCGCCCCCAGGACGTCGCCCAACTCGCCCTCTTCGAAGACAATTGACCCCCGCTCCGCATCGTTAGCGCCCGCCTCGAAGGGGCGTTCCCTCTGCCTTCACGCCTCGCTCACTCCCGCTCCCGCAACTCCCCCGGCGTATTGAACCCCGCCCGCACCGGCCAGCCCGCCGGGCATGCCACCGCCGTCGCCCCCGCCCGCGTGAGCACCGCCTGCATCGACGCCGCGCCTTCGACAAACGCACCGATCCGCGCGTGATACACCCCCGGCATCGGTTGCCATCGATCATCACGAAACGCCGTCGCCGTCGCTCCCGCACGATCCGCCGCCAGCAGCGTCGCAACCCACGCCGCCTCCACCTCCGCAAAATCGCACGCCGCCAGCACGAACCGCTCATGCCCCTGCAAAAGCGCCGTGACCAATCCCCCAACCGGTCCCAACCCCGGTTCCCTATCCCCAATCGTCCGCAGCCCCAAATCCTCATAGTTCCCCGCACACTCCGCAATCACCGTCAGCTCGCTCGCCACCGGTCCGAGCCGCTCCGCCACATGCACCAACAGCGCCTTGCCCCGCCAAACCGCCCGCGCCTTATCCGACCCGAACCGCGCACTCTTTCCACCCGCCAGCACAAACACCGGCACCCGCCCGCCCGCCGCACTGTCATTCGTCGAATTCATAATCCCCGATCCCCAACCCTCGATCCCCAACTCTTCACTTCCGCGCGTGATCCCCTCCGCGCAAGGTTTCAATCGCATGCGGCAAAACATCCGCCAGCGCTTCGAGCGATTCGATCGCCCCCTTGCGCGAGCCGGGCAGATTGATCACCAGCGTGCGGTCGATCGTCCCCGCGATCCCGCGCGATAAAAAACACTTGGGCGTCTTCGCGTAGCAGCGCATCTGCATGAGCTGAATCAATCCCGGATGCTCGCGCTCCAGCACGCGCCGCGTCGCCTCCGGCGTCACATCGCGCGGACCCAGCCCCGTCCCCCCCGTCGTCAACACCAGGTCCGGCCTCGGCGTCGCATCCGACCACTCCACAAGCACATGACCAATCGCATCCGGATCGTCCGCCACGCACCGCGCCGCCAGCACCGTCGCGCCGAACGTCTCGCGCAACATCTGACAAAGCGCCGGCCCGGACGTATCCTCCGCCTCGCCGCGCGCACACCGATCCGATATCGTCAATACACTCGCATTCATGCCGGGAACTCCGAAGCGTGCGGCCGAACGTCCCCGCGACGCCCGCCGGTTTTTTCGATGAGACGGATCGATTCGATCACCATCCCCGGATCGATCGCCTTGCCCATGTCGATCACCGACAGCGCCGCGATCGCCGCCGCCGTATACGCCTCCATCTCCACGCCCGTCTTCCCGCTCGTCCGCGCCTCCGCCCGCAGATACACGCATTGCCCGTCGAGCTTCGCCCGCACATCGACGTGTTCGAGCGGCAGGGCGTGACAGAGCGGGATCAGTTCATCGGTGCGCTTCGCCGCCGTGATCCCCGCGAGCCGCGACACTTCCAGCAGGTTGCCCTTGACCAGCGCGTTGTGCGCGATCGCGTCGGCCAGTTCGGCGCTGACGCGCACACGCGCCTCGGCGACGGCGCGGCGGGTCGTGACCTGCTTGTCGCCGACATCGACCATGCGCGCCTGCCCGTGATCATCGGTATGTGTGAGTTTGCGTGTCATGCGATTGAGCCGGTCCATGCATAAAAGGGAAACGGGCCGGTCGTCGCACCCTCCGGCGGAATTTCGACAAACCCGTCCGTCGAAGCCGCGGCGGGCACGTCGCCCGACCCGCGCGTGTCGGCGAGCGAAGCGACGCCATCGGCGATGATCCGCACCGGCCGATACCACCAAAGCGCAATCGCCCGTCCGTCGTGTTCATCGAGCGAAACCATGCTCGCCGCCCGCCCCGCGCTTCGCCCCGCCCGATGCGCCATGACCGGCAGCGCGATCCGCCGCGCCGTCACCATGACCGACAGCGGATTGCCCGGCAGGCCGAACACGGCCTGTCCCCCCGGCCCGACCGCGCCGAGCACCGGGCGACCCGGCCGCATCGACAACTTGTGAAACACGAGGCGGCAACCATTGTCGCGCAGCGTCTGCGGCACGAAGTCGTGCGTCCCCGCCGACACGCCGCCCGTCAAAAGCACCGCGTCGCTGCGGCTCATCGCATGCGCAATGGTCGCATGAAGCTGATCGCGATCATCCGGGCAGTGCGTGACCTTCACCAGTTCGATCCACGCCTGCGCCTTGATCATCGCCGCCAGCGCCGGCCCGTTCGAGTCGCGCAATTGCCACGGCGACACCGCATCGTCCGCACCGAGCAGTTCGTCGCCCGTCACGATGATCGAAACCCGCAGCCGCTCATGCACCCGCACACGCCCATACCCGAACGACACCATCGCCGCCACCGCCGCCGGCGTCAGTTCGCTGCCCGCTTCGAGCACCGGCCGGCCCGCGCCCATGTTCTCCCCGCAGCGGCGAATGTTCTGATGCGCCGTCGCCGCGATGCCCGGCGGGAGCAGCACGTGATCGTCATGTTCCTCGACATCCTCGCGCTTGATGACCGCGTCGGCGCCCGGCGGCACCACCGCGCCCGTCATGATCCGCACGCACAACCCGATCGGCATCGGCCCCGGCCGCCGACCCGGCAACATCACCTCCGCCACATCGATCCGCCCCGCCTTCACATCCGCGAGCCGAACCGCATAACCGTCCATCGCGCTCACGTCCGCCGCCGGACTGGGCCGATCCGTCACGATCGGCTCCGCAAGAATCCGCCCCGTCGCCTCGGGCCAGGCGACCTCTTCGACGCCCGTCGCGCCCAGCGCTTCGCGCATCGCCGCGACGGCGTCCGCGGCGCTGACGGGCTGGTGAATCTTCAGATCGCTCATGCGCTCATCATAGCGGCCGCGTGTTACAATGCAGCCGGCGGCCGACGCTTTCGATCATCCTTCACGTGCGCAAGGTCAAGCGATGTCCCAGCGGGTTCTGGATTACTACAACAAGACGGCGGACCAATACGACGTTCTGCACGGCGGGGAGCAGAACGCCGAGCACATGCGCGCTTTGAACGATGCGCTGCCGCTGCTCCAAAGCATGAACATCGCCTCCGCGCTGGAAGTCGGCTGCGGAACCGGGCGATCACTGGCGCGCCTGGCCGAGCTGCTGCCGGGCATCAAGCTGCACGGCGTCGAGCCGTCCGTCGAACTGCTCAAGATCGCCCGGCAGCAATTGCCCGATGCCGACCTGAACGAGGGCTCCGGCGAGCGGCTTTCGATGGGCGACGACGCCGCCGACCTGGTTTTCGCCACGGGCATCATGCATCACGTCGATGACCCCAACGTGGTGATCCGCGAAATGTTCCGCGTCGCGCGCAAGGCCGTGCTCATCAGCGATCACAACAACTTCGCCTTCGGCTCGGCGAAGATGAGACGCCTGCGCCTCTGGCTCTACGCCAGCGGACTCCTCGGCGCGGTGACGTTCATCAAGCAGGGCTTCCGCCGTCAGGGCTATTCCCAAGACGACGGCTGGTGGTATCCGTACTCGCTTCTGGAAAATCACCGCACGATTTCCCAGTTGTCGCAGCGGATGTACCTGATGCCGACCCGGCCGGTCGTGTCAGGTCCGTTCGGGAATTTCATGCAGACGCAGACGCATTTCGCCGTGCTGGCGGTCAAGGCCGGCGCGACGGTCTGACGTTACCGCCGCCGGGTTATAGAATGAGCCGATGCTGGTGACGATCAAAGTTTTCGGCCCCGAGGCGCAGGCGGTGGGCGCGGCGGAAGTGCGCGTCGATGTGGCGGACCCGGTGACGCCGGGGCGCCTTCGCGCGGCGATCGCCGAACGGTTTCCGCAGCTCGCATCGCATCTTGCTCATGCGCGCTTCGCCGTGAATCACGAATTCGCCGATGATGACAAGACGATCGGCGAAGACGACGAGGTCGCATGGATCGGACAGGTGTCGGGCGGATGAGGACGGCGGTGCATCTGATCTCGGGTCCGTTGCCGGCGCAGCCCGCCCCGTGGGCCTGCGAGCCGGGTTATGGCGCGCTGGTGTGCTTCGAGGGCGTCGCGCGGCCGACCGAACACGGCGAGCCGATCGCCGCGCTGGAGTATGAGGCGTACGAGCCGATGGCGTCGAAGATGCTCCAGCGGATCGGCGACGAACTGATCGCGATGCACGGTCTGAAAGGTTTGTGCGTCGAACACTCGACCGGCCGCGTCGGCGTGGGCGAATGCTCGTTCCGCCTGCGCATCGCGTCGGCGCACCGGAAGGAAGCGCTGGCGGCGATGGATGTGTTCATCGATCGCATGAAGCGCGACGTGCCGCTGTGGAAAAAGGCGGTTCCCGTTTAGCGACGTCGCTCGCGGCGGGTTCAATGATTGACGAAAAAACCCGCCGCGAGCGGCGTCGCTAAACGCGGGGCGTTGCCCCGCCGCTAAACGTTCATCGCGCCAGCGCCGCCCGGTAGCAGTAATCGAACAGCAGCCACCATTCGCGCATCTGAATCTTGCGGCAGATCACCGCCAGTTCGTTGTCCTCATGATCCCGCGCGGCCTTCTCGCACATGTCCACGAAGTCCATCGGGTCCCACGCCGGCTCGCTCGACAGATGCACCGCCCGCATCTCCTGCGTATTGGCCGTGACGTGCGCCGCCGCCGCCGCGAGCGGCTCGAACACCGGATGATGCCCGACGTGCCGGAACCAATACTTGGCGTTGGAATAATCGGGCTCGCGCCGGTGGAGGATCCCGTGCCAGTACGAACCGGTCGGCGTGTCGATGGCCTGACTCAACGCATGCGACGGATCGAAAAAGTCGTGATAAAGCCAGACGCCCGCCAGCGCCGCCCGCGCCATATCCGCATCGACCACCGTGTTCCCCGCAAACGCGCGGTCCACGCTCAGCGCCTCCAGCGCCTTCCGCGCCGCCCCGTTCGGCGCCCCGGGCCCCAGCGGCATGACCCGCGCCGGCGAAAGCACATCCGCGAATGCGGGACCGTAGTGTTGAGGGTCGTGAGTGAGCATGACATATGATAGACCATTGGGCGGGAGACAGGCCGAGGGTCGAACATTGCTGAAATGGTCGAACGAACCTGATGCATGGATGCTGATCGCACCGGTCCTTCTCGTGATGGTCTGGGCCTACACTCGGCCGCGCGATCATTGGATGAGGCAATTGTTCTACGACGACGACAACGACACGAAAACATCATTGACATTTCTCGGTTTCGACCCGGCGGAGGTCGAGTCGCGTCAGCATCGATTGGGTCGATTCATCTTCTGGCTTCTGCTCATCGTCTTGTGCGCCGCGTGCATGAACAGCTTTCTATTGTGGCTCGGCGTGCTGCACGGAAGTTGACGCACCGCGCGCAAAAAAATTCCCCCGGCGTCCGACTTCGCCGGGGGAAGGACCACGGTTGTGGGTGGAATCCGTGGCTCATCTTTGTCCCCTCGTGTTCAAATTGCCGGTCTGGCGCCAGGGGCATGGACCAGACCGGCGTTTCCCACTGCCGCCTCCGCCCGACGATTCGGGTCATCAGGAGTAATTCTCTGGGTCGGCCAGTGAGTGACGGTAGAAGTAATACATACGGCGTGCCAGAGTGCGGGGCGGGGGGAAAAAGGGCGTTATGACCCAGAGGGGGCGGATTTTGACGTGCGAAGCGGGGCGGGGTGTGTTAGATTCCCCAATGCGGGTGGGGACTGGGCCGCAGGTTTGCACCCAGTTGACCCGATGCACACGCGACCCAACGGGGTCCGGGAGTCTGCGAGGCACGACTTCCGGCCCCGGGTCGCACCTTGGATTTGCCGGAGAATTGAACCGCCCAGACGCCAAGGGCGCAGAGCAAGACAGAACCCGAAGCTCTTTTTCCAATCTCTGCGTCCTCGGCGCCTCGGCGGTTGAACTCTGATGATTCGGCATTCGATTGACTCGGTTGGAGATTCGCATGACGCAGGCGCACGTGACGAAGCATCCGCTGGTGGCTCATTATCTTTCGCAGTTGCGTGATGAGCGGACGCCGCCGACGACGTTTCGGCAGCTCGTCGGGCAGCTCACGTTCGTGCAGTGCATCGAGGCGATGCGCGATCTGGAGTTGGAGGCGATCGACGTCAAGACGCCGCTGACGCCGACGCGGGGGTTTCGACTCAAGCATCGGTTGGCGGTGGTGCCGATTCTTCGGGCGGGGCTGGGGATGGTGGAGGCGGTGCTGGCGATGGCGCCGTGGGCGGAGGTGCGGCACTTGGGGATCTATCGGGATGAGCGGACGCTGGAGCCGGTGGAGTATTATCACAAGTTGCCGAGCGACGATCCGCCGGATGTGGGGATGATTGTCGATCCGATGCTGGCGACGGGCGGGTCGGCGACGGCGGCGATCGAGGCGTTGAAACGGTGGGGCGTGCCGCGGATCAAGCAGGTGTCCTTGCTGGCGGCGCCGGAGGGGATCGCGCATGTGAACAGGACGCACCCGGATGTGCAGATTTATGTGTGTGCGGTGGACGAGCGATTGAATGACAAGGGCTACATCGTGCCGGGCCTGGGCGACGCGGGGGACCGGATTTTCGGGACGGTGTGAGGGAAGGTTGATCAGGTGGCGGGATGTGTTTTGAGGTCTTTCAATGATCATTGACGAATGGCTGATGGCTGATGCATTGGTCATTAGGCATTAGGCAATTGTTATTGGTCATATCGAGCCATCGAGCGCCGCGAAGCCGTGTTCCTCGGCGAACCGATTGCATTTCACGACGGAGTGATGCGCTATTTCGCGCGACGCGATTTTTGGCGGGGAGTTTTCATTTGCGTCGTTTGGCGCACGGTTGGTTCGCAAAACGCGCACGGGGATGGCAAAAGCGCGCACGGGGGAGGCAAGGGGTGATGTAAGTCCAGTGGCGGCGCGCATAGGGGCGGCGTTGTCTTCCATTGCGGTGCGCACGGGCGCGCCGGTGCGCGCGGCGGATGGCGAGATTGCGTCATTATTGCGGGAAGATCAGGGAAAATGAGGCGGGGCGTCGTTGCACCGAAATCGGCGGCGGGGGGTTGCGCCGGTGCGCGGTCAGGAATTGGCGAAGGCGGACTCGGCGATGTCGACGGCTCGGGCCATGGCGGCGGATTTGTTGACCGTCTCCTGATACTCGCTGCTGGGCACGGAGTCGGCGACGATGCCGGCGCCGGCTTGCAGGTAGACCTTCCACTGGCCGGTCTTGGCGGCGGGCATGACGACCATCGTGCGGAGGGCGATCGCCATGTCCATATTCCCCGCGAAATCGGCGTAGCCGACGGCCCCGGCGTAGGGTCCGCGGCGGGTCGGCTCCAGTTCGTCGATGATCTGCATCGCTCGCACCTTCGGCGCGCCGCTGACCGTGCCGACGGGCAGGGCGGCACGCAGGGCGTCCCAGCAGTCGCAGTCGCCGCGCAGTTTGCCGGTGACGGTCGAGCTGATGTGCATGACGTGGCTGTACCGCTCGACTTCCATCTTGACGGGAATCGCGATCGAACCGGGCTGGGCGACGCGACCCACGTCATTGCGGCCCAGGTCCACGAGCATGATGTGCTCGCAACGCTCTTTCGGATCGGCGAGCAGTTCGGCTTCAAGGGCGCGATCCTCGGCATCGGTGGCCCCACGCCGGCGCGTCCCGGCGAGCGGTCGGTTGGTCACGACACCGTCCTGCACGCGGCAGAGAATCTCCGGCGAGGAGCCGACGAGCATGCACCCCTCCGCCTGCACGTAGAACATGTACGGCGAGGGATTCACCACGCGCAGCGCGCGATAGATATCGAACGGATCCGCCTGCGTCGTCCGCTCAAAGCGCTGCGAGAGCACCACCTGAAAGATGTCGCCGGCCTTGATGTATTCCTTGGCGGATTCGATCATCGACTCGAACTGCGGTTGGGTCATGTTCGAGTCGCCGGGCGTCGGCGTTCCGCTAATCGTCGAAACGTCGCCGCTCGTCATCGGCACGGGCGGGGCTTCGAGGCGGGCGACGAGCGCGTCGACCTCCGCGCAGCCGGCGGCGTAGGCGGCGTCGATGGAGTCGTGCTCATCGAGCCGAACGTGCGTGATGGCGAGAATTGACTTGTTGACATGATCGAACGCCACGACCTGGCGGTACAGGCCGAACTGCATATCGGGCAGCCCGCGGTCGTCGGTCGGCGGTTTGGTCAGCTTCTCGCCTTCGCTGTATCGGATCGTGTCGTAACCGGCGTAGCCGACCCATCCGCCGGTGAAATCCGGCAGTTCGGGCAGCGTGACGAGTCGGTCATCGCGCGTCGCGCGGGCGGGTTCGGCGAGGGGGTCGGCACAGTCATCTTCGGTGACTTTGTCGCCGTCGCGCCGGCGGACGCGGGTGCCCCATGCGACGATTTGGGCGAGGGGTTGAGCGCCCATGAAGGAATAGCGGGCCTGCCGGTCGCCGCCGACGACGGATTCGAGGAGGAAGCTGGGCGCGGTGCGGGCGTCGTCGCGGACGAGTTTGCGGTAGGCGGCGACGGGGGTGAGCGTGTCGCCGAAGATGCGTCGGTAGATCGGCAACAGGTTGCCGCGCGCGGCCAACTGGCTAAACTGAGCCGGTGCGGGTTGGTGATGGACCATAGCCCGCAAGTTTAGTGAACCCGCGGGCTCAAGGCGAGCCCGACAAGCGGTCAAAACCCATGCGCATCATCCGTTTCAAGGACGAACAGGGCGCGATCCAATTCGGGCGCGATCTGGCCGACGGCACGGCGGCGTTGCTCGCCGGCGATCCCTACGCCGGGTTCAGCGATACCGGCAAGCGGGCGATGGTCGCCAAGCGTCTTTCGCCGATCGATCCGAAGGTGATCCTCTGCATCGGCCTCAACTACCGCAAGCACGCGGAGGAAACCGGGGCGAAGATACCGCAGTGGCCGGTCTTGTTCATGAAGAACATCTCCGCCGCGTGCGGACCCGATGACAAGATCGTGATCCCGCCCCTGTGCATGGACCCGCCGGAGGTCGATTACGAAGTCGAGCTGGCGGTCGTCATCGGCAGGGCGGCCAAGAACGTCAGCGAAGCGGACGCGCTCAAACACGTGCTCGGCTACACCGTCGGCAACGACGTCAGCGCCCGCCTGTGGCAAAAGGACCGCGGGGGAAGTCAGTGGTGCCGCGGCAAGGGCTTCGACACGTTCTGCCCTCTCGGTCCCGTCCTCGTCACGCCCGACGAAATCCCCGACCCGCAGACGCTCGGGCTCAGCACCCGCCTCAACGGGCAGGTCATGCAGGACTCGAACACCTCCGACATGATCTTCCCGGTGGCGAAGCTCATCGCGTTTTTATCCAGCGGCGTGACGCTCGTGCCGGGCACGGTCATCCTGACGGGCACGCCCAGCGGGGTCGGCATGGCGCGGAAGCCGCCGGTGTACCTGAAGCCGGGCGACAAGCTGGAATTGACCATCGAGAAGATCGGCTCGCTGACGAATGCGATCGTCGCGGGTTAAGCCCGCCGCAAGCGGCGTCACTGAACGGGGATGGGCGGTTTTGTGTGGTGTGAACCGATGCCGACCCGATAAATGATGAGTCCCATGAAGCGTCTATTCACCCAGTTCGGCGACTTTCTCGACCGCATCGACATCGGCGGCTGGCTGATGCTCTTGAGCGGATTCGTGATCGTGTCGGCCACCGTGCTCACGCCGGCCTGGCGCGATGTGCGGGCGCTGGATCGGCAGCGCCAATTATTGGACCGGCAGGTCACGCTGCTCGAACTGGAGGAGCAGAACTACAACGCCTTCGTCCGGGCGGTGCAGCGGGATGATCCGCTGCTCTTGGAACGGCTGGCGTGGCATCATCTGCGCCTCCGCCCGTCGGGCAGCGAAGTCGTCCCCGTCGGCTCGGAAATCCCCGCGCGGCTCCCGTCGATTGCCCAATGGGTCCAGCCGCAGCTTGACCCGCTCGTCCTGCGCGATGACGACCCGACACACGTGGACAGCCGCCTCATCCGTCTCATCACCGGCCCGTCCCGCCCGTGGGTGCTCGCCTTCGGCGGCTGGCTCATCCTGATGGGCCTGCTGCTCAACCCGACGCTCGAGTCCGCCATCGAGGACGACGCGATGCTCGACGACGAACCCGCTTCGCAAGAAGCGATCGACCCGACCGACGCATCCGCCGACGAAGCGGATGTCGAAGCGCCGGCCGAAACGCTTTTCTGATTTTCTCCCGAATTCACATCCCGCGTGTTACACTTGGGCCATGTCCGATCCGGTGGTTGAAGCGCGATTGCGGCTGGCGTTGACGGCGGGGCTGGGGCCGGTGCTGACGCGGCGGCTTGTCGAGGCCTGCGGGGGCATTGTCGAGGCATCTGAGGCGAGCGTGGCGACGCTCAGTTCCGTTAAGGGCATTTCCAACCGCAAAGCCGAGGACATCAGGCGCTCGATGCACGAGGCGGATGTCGAAGGCGAGCGCCGGCTTATCGAGTCGCAGGGCGTCACGCTCATCGGGATCGACGAGGCGGCTTATCCGCCGCTGCTGCGGCATATCGATGACCCGCCGCCGCTGCTGTATGTGCGGGGCACGCTTGAGCGAGCGGATGGGCTCGCGCTGGCGATGGTCGGCGCCCGCAAGTGCACGCAGTACGGGCGCGAGCAGGCGGACCGGCTCGCCGGTCTGCTCAGCCAGGCGGGACTGACCATCATCAGCGGCGGCGCCCGCGGGATCGACTCGGCGGCCCACGCGGCGGCGATGCGCAGCGGCGGGCGGACGGTGGCGGTGCTCGGGTGCGGACTGGGCCAGTGCTATCCGCCGGAGAACAAGGAACTGTTCGGGCAGATCGCCCGGGGCGGCGGGGCGGTCATCAGTGAACTGCCCATGCGGACGCCCCCGCTGGCCGACAACTTCCCCGCACGCAATCGGATCATTTCGGGATTGTCGCTGGGCGTGCTGGTTATTGAGGCCTCGGCCCGCAGCGGGGCGACAATCACCGCCCGGCTCGCCGCCGAGGAGCACCACCGGGAGGTCATGGCCCTGCCCGGTCGGGTCGACTCGCCCGCCTCCGCCGGGTGCCACCGGATGATCCGCGAGGGATGGGCCACGCTCGTGACCAGTCCCGCCGACATCCTCGAATGTCTCGGCGAAGCGGGGCAAACGCTCAAAGCAGCCCTCGATGAGAGTCCGGCGGAGGAGACGACCGCCGATTCCAGTCCAAAAATGCACAACCTGAGCGGCGACATCGCCCATATTTACGAAAAATTGACCGTCTCGCCCATGTCGCTTGATGACCTTTGCGGGCTGACGAATCTGCCGATCGCGACGCTTCAGTCGCATCTGATGCAGCTTCAATTGACGGGATTGGTCGAAAGATTGCCCGCTAATCGGGTTCGGCGAAGAAATTAGCGCAATTTGTGCAGGTTCATGTACAAATTTGGGGCCTGAGAACGAATATAGATATGGGGCGTCGAAAATTTTACTCGTTTGTTTTTGGCCCTTGTGATAAACTATGATTCGCCCCACCTGAGGAGACCGTTCCGTGACCGAGCGATATCGAAGTGCCAAGCCGGGGACCCCTGTCGAGTCATCGCCCTCGACGCCGTCCGCAAACGCCACCGCCGTCCGCCCGCTGCCCTCGGCCGCCTGGGGCTGGGTCGGCCCGGTGCTCGCCATCATCACCATCGGCGTCGTCGTCTGGGTGCGACACGACACCTCGACCTCTGTCGCCAAACCCTATGACCCCCGCCTGGACGCCACGGTCGCCAACGACCCGCTCGTCAAGCCCAAACCGGATTATCGCTCCGCCCAGGCCGCCGTCACGCCCGGCACGACGCCGGAGCGGCCGGACCGGACCGTCGCCTTCGCCGACACGCCGCGGCTTCTGATGGCCGAAAACGCCAAGTGGGCCGCCGGGTCCAGCGCGCCGTCCACCGATGGCCCGCTGCCCAAGGGCCCGCTCGTCCTCGAAGAAGGCCGCATCGAATTCGTCATGCCCTCCGGCGTGCACGTCACGCTCGAAGGCAACTGCGCCTTTGAAACCACCAGCGAAAACTCCATCCGCCTCGACCGCGGTACGCTCAGCGCCGACGTCCCCGATGAAGCCGTCGGCTTCTTCGTCCAGACCCCCAGCGCCCGCGTCACCGCCATCGAAGACGAACCCAAACCCCAGCCCGAATCCAAACCCGCAACGACCACTGCGGCCCCGGCCAATCAGTCGTCGCTGTGATGCGTGGTTTTATATGAATCAAAAAAACGGCCCGATCGCGGGCCGTTTTTATTTGCACAATGGTTTGACTCCCTCTCCCGCCGGGAGAGGGCCGGGGTGAGGGTGGCGACGAAGTATGGCGCTCTTCGCAACGGGCGCGGTCGGTGATGTAGTTTGGACGAACCACCGGCTGCAGTTGACCACCGACGTCAGTGATGAATAATGATGTGATCAATTGGAAGTCTGCGCAGGCAATCGACAACTGAGGCGATTTACATCAGGGGGTATTTACAATCGCAACGAACCCAACGACTACCATCGCTGAACCGCCATCGGATTTCGGTATCCGCTTGATGGACGACGAGCAGGTGCTTCTGTCGCTCCGTCCGTACCGCTTCGTGCAGTACGCGGCGGTTTCCGCCGTCATCACGGTGATTGGTATTGTGCTGCTTCCATTTGTTCTCGGTTGGGCCGTTCTGGCGGAGCGCCGTTACCACTACTGGCTCACCAACAAGCGCGTCATCTGGTGTCATGGCTTCATCGGATATCGCGTCCGAAGCGTGCCGCTGGAACGGATCACCGATGTGGTCATCAGCAGAACGCTGCCCGAAATGATGGCCGGGATCAGTTCAATCGAAATCCGTGACATGACGGGGCAATCTCAGGAAGCGGCGGGCAGCTTTGGCGCGAAGTGGATCGGTGTCGAGGATGCGCCGGAAGTTCAACGGCGGGTGTTGCAGCAAATCCGCGAGGTCAACGAGGCGGGTCGTCGAATATGACGCGGCGTCTGGAAAGATGATCTGCGGGTGTTGTGGCGACGTATGTACTTGAGTGCCGCGGGAGGAGGAAGGGGCGGTATTTCACCGGTTGCCGTACATCTTCTGGTAATACTCGCGATACGCGCCGCTTTTGACGCGCTTCCACCACTGCGGATGGTCCACGTACCACTTGACCGTCTGCTCCAGCGCGGCGGGCCAGGCGGAGCGCGACGGCGACCAACCCAGCTCGGTCTTCATCTTCGTCGCATCGATGGCGTAACGGCGATCGTGACCGAGGCGGTCGGTGACGTGGCGGATCATCGACTTGTCTTTGCCCATCAGTTCGATGATCGAATGGGTCAGTTCGAGGTTGGTGCGCTCGTTGTTCCCGCCGATGTTGTAGACCTGGCCGGCGGTGCCTTTTTCCAGCACGGTCAGCACGGCCTCGCAGTGGTCTTCGACATGAATCCAGTCGCGGACGTTCAGCCCGTCGCCGTAGAGCGGAACCTGCACGTTTTCCATCAGGTTCGTCACGAACAGCGGAATGACCTTTTCGGGGAACTGGTAGGGGCCGAAGTTGTTGGAGCAGCGCGTGATGAGCGTGTCCATGCCGAAGGTTTCGTGATACGCGCGGACCAGCAGATCGCTCGACGCCTTGGAGGCGGAGTAGGGACTGTTGGGCGCGATGGGGGTATCTTCGGTGAATTTGATTTGAGGATTTTCGAGCGGAAGCGAACCGTAGACTTCATCGGTGCTGACATGGACGAAGCGGGCGACGTTGTGGCGGCGCGCCGCGTCGAGGAGTTTCTGCGTGCCGAGGATGTTGGTGTTCACGAACGGCGTCGAGTCCATGATGGAACGATCGACATGCGACTCGGCGGCGAAGTGAACGACGGCGTCGCAGCGCGGCATGACCTGATCAAGAATCGCGGCGTCACAGATATCGCCGCGGACGAATTCGTAGCGGTCATTGCCATCGACGTCCGCCAGATTTTCGAGATTGCCCGAGTAGGTCAGGGCGTCGAGATTGATGAGGCGGATGCCTTCGCGGTTGGCGAGGACGAAACGGATGAAGTTGGAGCCGATAAAACCCGCCCCGCCGGTGATGAGAAGTGTTCTGGTCATAGGGAAGCTCAAAAGGTGTCAGCGGTCAGGCGTCAGCTTGTTTAGCGAGGCCGCTTGCGGCCTGTTTCATTCTAATCGGCCAATCACATCCGCCAGATTGGTTCGCCAGTCGGACATCGGCCCGAGGATTTTTTCGGACGCGGACAGGTTCAGCACACTATAGGCCGGGCGCTTGGCGGGGCGGGGGAACTCGGCGGTGGTGCACGGATCGACGCGGCAGGCCGCCCCGCGCAGGCGGGCGATTTCCGCGGCGAAGTCGTGCCATGTGCATTCCCCGCCGTCGGTCACGTGATATACGCCGCGCGCCCCGGCGTCGATGAGCTTCATCGTGGCGGCGGCGAGGGGTTCGCAGCTCGTGGGCCGGCCGCGCTGGTCGTTGACGACGCGCAGCACGTCGCGCTCGGCGGCGAACCGGGCGATGGTCCGCACGAAATTCTTGCCCCACGGGGCGTAAAGCCAACTGATGCGGATGAGCAGATGGTCCGCGCCGCTGTCCAGGAGCAGCCGCTCGCCCGCCGCCTTGGTCCGCCCGTACGCATTGAGCGGCTCGATCGGATCGTCGATGCGGTACGGCCGCGTGCCATGTCCATTGAACACATAATCCGTGCTGTAATGCACGAGCGTCGCGCCGACCGCCGCGCATCGCCGGGCCAGCACGCCGACCGCCTCGCCGTTGAGCCGCATCGCCTCCGCTTCATGCGTCTCCGCCCCGTCGACATCGGTGTACGCGGCGCAGTTGATGACCAGTCGATGCCCCTCGCGCACGCCCGCTTCAATCGACGCCTCGCTCGTCAGGTCCATCTCGCCGCGCTTGGGCGCGTCAAACGTCGCGCCGCGCGCGGCAAGCATCTGCCGCCAGGCCCTGCCGAGCATGCCGCCGGCGCCGATGAGCAGGAGATTGGCAGATGCGCCGGACGAGCCCGTTGGAGAGTTTGGTTGCATCGTGTCGATTTTACATGAGGACTTTTACACTGTCATTTGCGGGAACAAGGTTCATGACAATTGCGCAGGTGCTCCTTCTTGTTTGGCCGGTGGTGGTGCTTGTCGCATTCTGGCGACTGGAGGCGCATCGCGCATGCATCATTGCGATCATCGGCGGATGGATCGCGCTGCCGACGACGACGTTGATGTTGAGTGGATGGACGTGGACAAAAATGGAAGCGGCTGTGGTGCCCTCAGTGATCGGGACGCTGATCTTCTGCCGGCCGTTGTTGAAAGCGTATCGACCGAGCATGATGGATCTTCCGGCCGTGCTCTTTTGCCTCTGTCCGTTCATTGCGGCGCTGGTCAACCGATTGCCATTGACTTTTGCATCCACGGAGACGGGCAAGGAAATGCTCTACTGGCTCGCGCCATTCGCGTTGGGTCGGCTGCTCATTGGCGAGCCGAAATACCTGCGAGATCTGGGCGTGGGCGTGTTGCTGGCGGGGCTGATTTACGTGCCGCTGTGCTGGCTGGAGATTTTTCGAGGACCGGTGCTCAATCAATGGCTGACCGGCGAAGTGTCGGGCCGGGCGATGGCGGGCGCATGGCGCGGCGGGACATGGCGGCCGGTCGTACTCATGAGCACGGGCTTTGAGGTCACGATGATGCTGGCGCTGGCGAGCATGCTGGGTGTTTGGATGTGGCGGGCGGGTACGATTCGACGTATCGCCGGCGTACCGGTGCTGATCGTTGTCGCGGCGCTCGTTGTGACGACGATCATGGCGCGATCGCTGGGGAGCATCCTGCTGATGGGGGTCGGGCTCGGGCTGCTCTTTGTGATCGCACGCACGCGATGGCGCGGTCTTTTACTGGGGCTCATCGTGCTGATCCCGCTCTATGCGGGGCTGCGTTTGAGCGGTCTGATGAGCGGGCACATCATCGTGCGGGCGTTCGAATCGGTTGCGCCCAACCGCGCACACTCGCTGCAGTTTCGTCTCGAAGGCGAGGATCAGGTCATTCGGCGTCTGCACGAGCGGCCGCTATTCGGATGGGGCGCGTTCAACGCATGGCGCGAAGATGAAGGCCGGCGGCTAGACGGATTCTGGATCATGGCGCTGACGCGCACCGGAATCGTCAGTCTCGTGATCTGGATGGTGTTCATGCTTCTGCCGAGCACGCGGTTCGTGATGCGGACGCCGGGCGAACGGTGGGCGGATGTGGCGCTGGCGGCGCCGTCAGTATTTGCTGTGTTCCTTGTACTGTGGACGGTTGACGGGTTGATCAATTACGAGATGCCGCAGGCGTACATTCTACTGCTGGGCGCGATGACCGCGCTGGCGGTGCGGCGCGGGCGAAGCGAGGACGCGATCGATGTTTGAGTCATACATCAATCTACTCCTCGCCGCGTGGGTCGTCGTTTCGATCGCGCTGTTCGCGAAGTTGCCGGGGCGGGTGGCGGCGGTCGTGTGTCTGATCGGCGGGTGGGCGTTGTTGCCGGTGGCGCAGTTTTCGGATGCGGTCAGGGGGCTCGAACAGCCGGAGAATATCGTCACGGGCGCGGCGGTGTTGAGCGTGGCGTGGTGGAACAAGGCGACGGCGATCGGCGCGGGGTGTCTGTTGGGCGTCGCGTTTTTTGATCGCTCGCGTCTGATGCAGTTGCGGCCGCGGGCGATCGATCTGGCGATCGCGGCGTGGTGCCTGGTGCCGCTGGCGTCGACGTTGCGGAACGGTCTTCCCATGAGCGACGGGCTGATGCAGGTGGCGTATGCGGCGCTGGTGTGGGGGACCCCGTGGCTGATGGGGCGCATGTATCTGATCGATCGCGCGGCGGTCGAGCTGTGGGTCGCGGCGATCATCACGGCGGGGCTCGTCTATGTGCCGATCTGTCTGCTGGAGATGTTGACCGGCAACGTCCTGTACCGCGCGCTCTACGGGTTTCACGCCTATCAGAACGTCGGCGCGGACCGCTGGTTCGGACAGCGACCGCTGGGCCTGCTCGAAGACGGTAATCAACTGGGGATGTGGATGGCCAGCGCGGCGTTGGCGGCAGTGTGGATGTGGCGACGCGGGATCATGCGGAATTTGATCGGTCTTCCCGGCGGCGTCGTGGCGGGCGTGCTCACGCTCGTCACGCTCCTGTGCCAATCCGTCGGCAGCATTCTGCTCCTGTTCGCCGGTGTCATCGGCTTAAGTCTCATCGCACGCTTCCGCGCACGATGGATTCTTGCGGCCGTGATCGCGCTGCCGATTCTCTACCTCGGCGCCCGCGCGACGGGTCTCGCCTCCGTCGGCGGCAAACTTGAACACACATGGATCGGTGCGCAAGCCAAGCGCGTGCTCATCGACGCCGGGCTCAAATCACTCGGCTGGCGGCTCAAGCGCGAGGAGGAGCACCTCAAGCGCGTGTGGGAGCGGCCGCTGCTGGGCTGGGGACGAAGCGACTGGTGGAATCGGGACGAGGCGGTGCGGCCATGGGGCATGTGGATGCTGGAACTGGGGACGTACGGCATCGTCGGACTGACGGCGTGGATGCTCATCGGACTGGTCCCACTGGGCGGCGTCATCTGGCAATGCGATCGGCCGCGCATGCGTTACGGAGCCAATGCCGCGACGATCGCGCTGGCGGCGGTGCTGGCGATCAATGCCGTCGATGCGTTTCTTAACAGCACGTTTCTGGTCATCTTCATCGCGCTGGCCGGCGGACTTGTCAGTGCGCCGCCGCTGATCGACCCGGCTCAGACCTTGCCCGAAAACAACGGCGGGGCGGCGGCGGCCAGGTCGATGTGATTGGCGCCGCCTTCGGCGATGTAGCACGTCGCGCGGTACAGACTCTCGAACGTCCCCGCGTCCGTCCACCATCCTTCAAGCACTTCGTGCGTCAGGTCGCCGCGCTTCAGGTAGTGGTTGTTCACATCCGTGATCTCCAGTTCGCCGCGGCCGGACGGCTTGAGCGTCTTGCAGATCTCAAACACCGCGTTGTCGTAAAAATAAATCCCCGTCACCGCCAGATTGCTCGGCGCCTGCTCGGGTTTTTCGATGATCTCGGCGATGCGGCCGTCCTCCATGCGGACCACGCCGAAGCGCTCCGGGTCCGGCACTTCCTTGAGCAGCACCTTCGCGCCGGACTTCTGTGTGAAGAATTCGCCGGCGGGCTTGCGGATGTTGCCCTCGATGATGTTGTCGCCGAGGATCACGACGATCTTCCCGCCGTCCGCGAAATCCTCCGCCAGCTTCAGCGCATCGGCGATGCCGCCTTCGCCTTCCTGATACGCGTAGGCGAGATGGCGAAGCCCCAGGTCATGTCCGTTCTTGAGCAGCTTCAGAAAGTCGCCGGCGTGCTCGCCGCCGGTCACGATGAGCACCTCGTCGATGCCCGCGTTGACCAGGCACTGAATCGGATAGTAGATCATCGGCCGATCGTAGACCGGCAGCAGATGCTTGTTGGTGACCAGCGTCAGCGGACGCAGACGCGAGCCCAGACCACCGGCGAGAATGACGCCCTTCATGAAAGTTCCCTCACTGAGATTGCGAGCCCTGATCGTTGATCGTGTCGACTGATTGTATCGACCGCATTGGCCGCCCGGTTGACACGTGCGGCGATGTTATCGGCCTTCAATGGCGATCGCGTTAAGAATCGCGCCTTTTTTGACGCCGTCGGCCGGCTTGAATGTCAGGTCCAGCACACCGTCATTGACAACGACGCCCGCCGTCAGTCTGCTCGGGCCGCGCGATTTCTGGTTGAGCATCGCCGGGTCGACGCGCTGAAATTCACCGGCGGGGGGCATGCCCTGAAAGCTGATGGAGAAGACGCGCTCGCCGGGCGTCGGCGTCTCGTCGAGTTCGAGGAAGATCATCGTCACAAGATAGCGCCCGTTGGGGACTTTGGCCTTGAAGCCCGTGATGCCCGACACGGCCGAATTGATCAGCGCGTTGCCCCCGCCGACCTTCTCATTGATCGACGGATTGCCGCCGAGGTATCCGGCGTTGTCGCCGTTGAAGGCGGGGGCGGGAGGCCATTCGGTATTGTGAATCGTCACGACTGGGCCGCCGAGGTTGAACTGGAGATGCACGCTCGCCGCCGTCGCCGCCGGTTCGGGCTTGGCGTTTTTGTTGTCGGCCTTCATGGGTTTGTCGGCCGGCTTCTCGCCTTCGGGTTTCTGAGCCGTCGCGCCGGCGGGGGCGGGCTCGGCGGGCTTGGTGTTGATCACCGCCGCATCCGTCGACGCCGTCGCCAGAAGCCGAAAGCGCCCGATGTTGAAGCGATTGGCGATCGTGAACGTCAGCACCGATCCGGCCGGCGCGACCGATCCCGCCGGCTCGACGGCGAACGATGCGGTGCGCGCTTCGCCCGGATGATCCTTCACGGACCAGAACGTCTTGGGGTCGCCGTCGATGGCGTTGGCGATGGCGTACTTCTCTTCGTCCATGTCCGCCGTCGGCTGCGCGAGTTTGAGCGGCTGCGTCTTCGTCGGATCATCCTTGGGCGCGATCGTCACGCCGAATTCCGCCAGCGCGAACACGCCGCCCGCCGCCGCGCCCGGTCCGCCGTCACGCAGCGAAGCGTCGGGCAACAGCTCGATCCGCACGCCCGTCACCGCCGGGATGTCCGTCTCGCACGTCACGGTGTACGTGTCGCCCGCGACCTTCTTGGAGTCCACCAGGATCGACCCGTCATCCTGCACGCTCATCTGCGACTTTTCCGCGCTGGACTGGTTCGTCGGCTTGAGCACCACATATTCGCTTAACGCCGGAGATGCCGGCGGCGGAGGCGGCTCGGTCGGCTTGGGCGCGGGCTCCGTCGGTTTGGTCATCGCCTTCGGCGGCGTCAGCGTCGCCAATTCAGCCGACGGCTCGGCCGACGACACCAGCAGCCGCACGCGCCCCATGGTCAGCCAGCGCGGCTGATGAAACGCCAGCCGCACCGTCAGCAGCGCGCCCTCGCGCTTCTGAATCGGCGTCGGCACCGTAAACGTCACCTGATGCGCCTTGCCGAACTGGTCGGCGATGCTCCAGAACACCTTGTTGTTGGGCTCGAGCAGATGCTTGACCGTCGTGTTTGTCTGCTCGAAGTCCGCGATAGGATTAGCGAGCGTGATGAGTGTCAGCTTGTCGGGCGTCTTCTCATCGGAGATGAAAAACGCCACGTGCGTCAGCGCGAAATTGCCCGACCGGCCGGGGCCTTCCTTCTTGAGCGACGGGTGCGGCAGGGCCTGTATGCAAAGCTGACGAATCGGGAAATGCGATGCTCGGGTCACAAACGTGTAGGTATCTGTATCCGCCCCGCGGCCGGACACGAGCACGGACCCGTCTTCGAGCCGCGTCATGTCCGCCCCGCTGGCGTTGATCGCTTCGCGAATGTCCAGCACATGCCACTGACCGTCAATCGTTTCGTTGGCGACTTTGTCGTCGAGCGGTTCGAAGGTCGACTTGTTGGCGTTGGCAGGTTGGCCCGTTGTCGGGGCCGGCTCGGGCTTGACGGGGGCGGGCGTCGTCGGTGCGGGGGCCGGTTCAGGTTTTGGCGCCGGCTCGGGCATCGGCTCGGGTTTGTTCGGGGCGAGCGCGACGGGCGTCGCAGGTTCAGGCGTCGTTGTTGTTGTCGTCGGTGCAGGCCTTTCGCCCGGTTCGGGCACATGGGGCAGACGCACCTCTTCGCGGTCGGCCGCATCGTTCGACGGCCGGGTCGACGACACCGACGATCGCGACACGGGCTGCGACTGCTTAAAGGCGATGACGCCGATCACGATGGCGATGATGAGCAGCACGGCGATGATGGCGCTGGTCATGATCAACGGGGCGTTCTTTTGGGCGGTGCTCTTGGAGCGCGATCGCGGCGAGGAGACGGTCGAAAGTTCGTGAAGCTGCTGACGCTCGAGCGGGATGTTCGCCGCGGCGCGAGCCGCACGCAGATCGACCAGCAGGTCGTCGTAGTTGGCATAACGATCGGCGGGGTCGGCTTCGAGCATGCGGGCCACGACGGCGATCGTGCGATCATGCAGATCGCTGCGGAAATCGGTCAGCGGCGGGGCCGGCGCTTTGAGCCGCGCGGAGATGACCGCTGTCGCTTTGGACCCGGCGAACGGCGGGCGATGGGCCAAGAGATGAAACAGCGTCGCGCCCAGACTGTAGATATCCGCCTGTTGATCCGCCGGCTTGCCGCGCACGACTTCCGGCGCGACGTAGTAGGGCGTGCCGGCGATTTCGTCGCTGGATTTGCGGGCGATTCGCGCCACGCCGAAGTCGATCAGCTTCGCATTGCCGTGCCGATCGTAAAGAATATTCGCCGGCTTCACGTCCATGTGCACGAGCCCGACCTGACGCGCCGCTTCGAGGCCCTCCGCGACGTGAATCGCCAGATCGAGGCACGCGGTTTCGTCGGCCTTGTCGGTGAGCATCTTTTTCTCGACGCTTCCGCCGTCGAGCAATTCCATCACGATGTACGGCTGTCCGCGGTACTCGCCGATGCTGTGCACCTGCACGACGTTCGGATGATTGAGCGCCGCCAGCGCCCGCGCTTCGGACTGGCACGCCTGCGTCAACGCGCTCGACTCGGCGTCGGCGCGGAGAATTTTCATCGCGACCTGCCGGTGCAGATTCTCATCAAACGCGCGGCAGACGATGCCCGCCGCGCCTGTGCCGATTACGGCCGTCAGCAGAAAATCGCCGAACGACGCGGGGACGGTGAACTGGTGATGGCAGGCGGGGCATTCGATGGTCGACAGCGGCTTGGGCCCGCTCGGGTCGATCTCGGCCCCGCACTTGCCGCAGTTCAATTGCTTGACGCGTTCGGCCTTGAAATCCATGCGCGATTCACCTCAATCGCCGATTCGCCGCACCTTGCACACAACACGAACATATTACGCATTACTTTACCAGAATTGCAGGACGACCGGCGCCGCCCGCCGTCCGCCGGGCCTTGAGACGCACATACGGCGGAATGTACCGGCTTCGATCCCCGAAGCTGCCGGGCTTCGCCGACAGGTCCGCATGATTCGGTTCCGCCAGATCCTCGATCACGAAACCCGCCCGGCACATCTCGCCGATGAGCTGATCCCAGCGGTGCAGAAACTCCAGCGTGCCCGGCTCGCGATGCGCCGACCCGAGCACCGGCGGGAGCGGTCCCTCCCGATAATACGGCTCGGTGATCTCGTAACCGTGCGGCCCGCGCAGAATGTCCGCCTGCAAGCTCGTCGGCTGCTTGTGCTGCGATACGAATAACCCGCCCGCCTTAATTACCCGCGCGACCTCGTCGTACACCTTGCGAATGTCCGGCACGTAACACGTGCTCACCGGCTGCACCACCATGTCGAAACTTCCATCGACCAGCTTCGACAGATCATCCATCGACGTCGCCAGAGTCACGAGATTCAATCCCGCTTCGCGCGCGACATGCCGATCGATTTCAAGCTGCGCCTCGCTGACGTCAACGACCGTGACATACCCGCCCGCCGCGGCATAGAGCGGACCCTGTCGCCCGCCCCCGGAACCCAGACACAGAATGGTCTTCCCCAGGGCGCCTTCCGTCCGCACCCAGGGATCGATCGTCTCGTTGGCCTTGGCCAGTTCATCCTTCGTGGCGGGCCGCGTGAACCGCCGCCCCTCGCGCACGCGCTGATCCCACGCCCGCCGATTATGTTCGATCGGATCGTTCAAACGCTCAATCCCGTGACTGGGGCGTGATTTTCAGTTCCACCGTCTTACCATCGCGCTCGACGATCATCGTCTCCTCCTGACCGATCTTCAGGGCTTCGATGGCGTAGGTGTAGTCGTAGATGTTCTCGATTTTGCGGCCGGCGAGATTGACGATGATGTCGCCGCCGCGCACGCCGGCTTTTTCCGCCGGACCGCCCTTGGCGACGCCGGAGAGTTTCACGCCCTTGATGTCACCCTGCGAATAATCCGGGATCGTGCCCAGATACGCGCGGAGCGAACCGCCGCGCGCGCCGCTTTCGGGACGCTTCTGCGCGACATACTCGGGAACGTCGGCCGTGATCGCCAGCGAGCGGGTCAAGAGGCCCATGAATCTGGCGATCTTCGCCGCGGCTTCATAGTTGATCTTGTCGGCCGTGTCGGTCGGGCGGTGATAGTCTTCGTGCGCCCCGGTGAAAGCGCAGAGAATCGGCACGCCGTGGGCGTAGAACGAAGTCGAGTCGGTCGGAAGGTAGCTGTCGGCGCTCGTCGCGATGTTGAGCCCGACCGGCACATTCGCTTTTTCGATCAGCGCGCCCCAGTGCGTGCTCGAGCCGGTGCCCTGCACGATGAGTTTGTCGACGTAGCGGCCGACCATGTCCATGTTCAGATACGCCGCCACGTGATCGCGTAGCGCGTGATCCTTGTCATCGTGCGCCTGCACGTAATGCGACGAGCCGATGAGTCCCAGCTCTTCGCCGCTCCAAGCCGCGAAGATCACATCGTGCTCGAGCTTGAGTTTGCCCGTGTCTTTCATGTGTTTGAGCCACTGTGCGATTTCGAGCATCGCGGCGACACCGGAGGCGTTGTCGTCGGCCCCGTGATGAATCTCGCCCTGTTCGCCCGCGTGGGCCAGCGAGCCGCTCTCTTCGCCATGGCCGAGGTGATCGACATGCGCCCCGATGATGACGGCGGACTTCGTCGGCGTGTCGCCGGCGGCGAGTCGCGCGATGACGTTGCGGCCGGTGCGCTTGATGGAGCGAATGTCCATGTTCCCGCTGAGTTTCAGGTCGGCGAGGTCAAAGCCGATCATGGCATCGCCCGTGTCGAGCTTGTCCTGCAACTCCTTGAGGTTCTTCCCGGCGGCGGCGAGCCACTTGTTCGCCATATCGTCCGTCACCGTGATCGCCGCCACCGACGTTCCGGCCAGCGAGGCGTCGTCGCCGAGCGGGACAAGCTGGTGCTTCACCTTCGAGTTGGGTCCGCTGACGATGATGATTCCAGCGGCGCCCTTGTCACGCGCGATCATCGCCTTGTAGCGCAGACTGGCGTAGCGCGAGAGCGTGTGACGCTCTTTTTCGTCGATCTTTTCGGGCATGTAGCGCAGCATCATGACCCATTTGCCGCTCACGTCCTGATGTACATACGAGTCGTAGCCGTCGTTGCCATTATCGGCGGGGGCGACGATGCCGTAGCCGACGAAGACGATCTGCGTCGGGTCGATCTTGCCGGGCTTCGTGAACGAGAGCGGTCGCCAGTCTTCATTGAGTTTGTAGGTCTGATCGCGGAGGGTCAGCGTGTTGTGATCGCCGAGGTCGATGCCGGCGGTGAAGTCGAAGGGTTCGAAGTACGAGCCGCCGTCACCTGCGGGGGCGAGGCCGAAGGATTTGAAATTGTCGGCGACATATTGCGTGGCAAGCTGTTCGCCCTTGGTGCCGGTGAGTCGGCCTTCCAGGGCGTCGCTGGCGAGATAGGTGATGTGCGTGCGGAGGTCGGCGGGTGTGATGTCGGCGTCGGTCGGCGCGGCGGGTTCGGGGGTGGTGACGACTTGTTGCGGGGCGACTGAAGTCTCCCCGCCGAGGGCGGCGAGGGCGGCGGCGTGGTTCCAGTCGGCGATGAAGATCTGCGACTGCTTCGCGGCGGTGCGATTGCTGGTCCAGGCCAGCTTCGCGCCATCGGGCGAGAAGACCGGCAGGCCGTCGAATCCGTCCGAGTCAGTGACGCGTACGGGTTCGTGTTTGCCCGCCGCGTCGACCATGTAAAGCTCGAAGTTGGCGAACCCGTGCTTGTTGGTCGTGAAGATCAGGTACTTGCCGGAGGGATGAAAGTAGGGGGCCCAGCTCATCGCGCCCATGTGGGTGAGCTGCTGCTGATCGGACCCGTCGATGTTCATCGTGAAGATTTCAGCCGTCGCGCCGTCGGGGCTGAACCGGCGCCAGCAGATTTTCTTCCCATCCGCCGAGAAAAACGGCCCGCCGTCGTAGCCGGGCACGTTCGTGAGTTGCTTCACATCCGAACCGTCGGCGTTCATGATGTAAATGTCCATCATGTACGCCGGGTCCATCTCGAAGTGCTTCTTGTCCTCGTCGGACATCGGAGCGGAATACGCCTTGCGGTTCGAGGCGAAGGCGATCAGCTTGCCGTTCGGCGAGTATGAACCTTCCGCGTCGTAGCCGAGCGTATTCGTCAGGTTGACGCGCTGACCGGTGGCGAGTTCCTGCGTGTAGATGTCATAGTGTTCATCGTAATCCCATGCGTAGCGTTTCTGTTTTCCCGCGGCGCGGTCATCGAGTTCGGCTTTCTGCTTGGCTTTCGCATCGGGGTCCGCATCAGTGGAGGCGTAGAGCACATGCTGGCCATCGGGATGGACCCATGAGCAGGTCGTCTTGCCGTAACCGGGCGAGACGCGCTGCGTGTCGCCGGTTTGAAGGTTCATCAGATAGATTTGATAGAACGGATTGTCGGCTTCGCGCTCCGATTGGAAAATCATCTTCGAGCCGTCGGCGGAGAAGTATCCCTCGCCGCTGCGCTTGCCGTCGAAAGTCAGTTGGCGGACGTGCGTGAGAAATGGCGGGGCGGGCTCATCGGCGCGGATCGAAGCCGGGAGCACGGCGACGAACGCGACGAGCAACATGGAGAAGAGTTTGTGACGCATGGTTCAGTCGGTTTTGATTTCGATGTCCTTGAACTGCACATCCATGTCCATTCCGCCGTGCAGTTGCAGACCGAAGTGTCCGGACTTGGCGCCTTTTTCGTCGGTGAGGTCGGCGGTTTTGTAGCCGTTGATGGTGACGACGATGTGCGGGCCATGACATTCGAGCAGCAGGTCGGTCCACTCGCCGGGCGTGTAGTGCTTGCGCATCTCGACGGGGTCGGGTTTGACGACCCATGCGCGCCCGAGCGTTTCGTAGAGTCCGCCGGTGTCCATCTCACGGTCAACTTCGACCTGAAAGCCCTTGACGGAGACGGCGCTTTTGACGGGCTCGGAGTGAAAGTAGAACCCGCTGTTGCCCCTGGTGACTTTGAACTTGGCGCGGATGGAAAAGTTGGTGTAGGCCGCGTCGGAGAGGAGGATGCCGTGCCGCTTGTCGGACGCTTCGTTGGTGCCTTGCAGCGTGCCGTCGACGACTTGCCAATTGCCGCCGGGCGTGGCGTGCCAGCCGGCAAGCGTCTTGCCGTCGAAGAGCGGCCTCCACTGCCCGGCCGGCTCGTCCGCGCCGAGCAGCGCGCCCGCCGCGAGCACCAACATGAACGTCATCAACCATCGCATGATCTGCTCCCGTTTCAGTTGAGCGGCTTGATGCGGATGTTGCGGAACTGATACACCTGCTTGCCTTCGCCGTGGTGCTGAATGCCGATGTACCCGCTGGCGTCGGTCGAGTCGTGATAGTCGGTGGTCTGCTGGTCGTTGATGAAGATCTGGATGTGATCGCCCTTGGCGATGATGTGGTACTTGATCCATTCGCCGAGCGGCGCCTTCACCAGATGCTCGTCCTTGGGGTGGTCTTTGCCGGGATGCAGCCACCCGCGGCGGCCTTCATCGTAAAGTCCGCCGGTCCACGCACGGTCGCTGGGGTCGCACTCGGCCTGATAGCCGTACACCTTGTTCGGGTCGGCGTGGCAACGGAACATGATGCCGGAGTTGCTGTGCCCGGTGGTGGGGAGCATGATCTGGGCTTCGAGTTCGAAGTCGCTGTACTGCTTGTCGGTGACGAGGAAGAACTTCTGGCCGGACTCGAGATGGATCGTGCCGTCTTCGACCCACGCCTTGCCGTACTTGTAGGGATTGTGCCAGCCGGTCAGATCCTTGCCGTTGAAGAGCGTGATCCAGCCGTCCGCGTCGGGGGCGGCCGCAGGGGCGTCATCGGCGGTCAGAGCGGTGGTGGTGCTGGCCTGCGGGAGGGCGGCGCCGGTGTCGGGCAGTTCCTTGATCTGAAGGTTCTTCCACATGACCCACAGCGGCTCGTCCTTCTTGCCCACACCATGCACCTGAAGCGCGATGAAGCCCTCGGCGGTCATCGCATCGTGCAGGTCGGCGCGAAGCTCGCCGTTGAGATGGGTCACAATATGATCGCCGTTGCATTCGACGCGGACATGGTTCCAGTCCTCGGGCTTGATGACCTTCTCGCCCTGCTTGGTGAACTCGGCTGCATTGCCGCCGTCGCGCCCGGGGTAGAGCCAGCCGCTGCGCCCTTCGTCATACACGCCGGCGGTCCACCAGCGCTTGCGGTGCGGATCGTTGTCAATCTCGCACTGATATCCATGGACGCGGCCGGCGGCGACCTTGATGGTCTTGCCGGCGACTTCGTAGGTCTTTTCGGCGTCGTAGACGTTGGAGCGGAACTGCACGCCGGAGTTCAACTCGGTGTTGACCTTGAAGTCGTATTCGAGAACGAAGTTGCGGTAGGTCTTTTTGGTGCAGAGGAAGCTGTTGGCGGTGTTGGGGACGGAAGTGCCGACGATGGCGCCGTCCTTGACTTCGTACTTGGCCTTCCCGCCGTGCTGTTCCCATCCGTCGAGGGTCTTGCCATCGAAGAGCGGGACGAACCCGTCTTCGGCGTGAGCGGTCAGGGGTTGGCAGAACAGGACGAGAGCGAACAGCAGTGCGGTTTTGCGGATCATGCGGGGAGTCCTCTGTGGGGGCGGAACACTCTGGCGTGAACGGTCCATGATAATGGCTGTACGGTGATACGTAAACGGTGGTTCCGGGGTCGGGGCGGATGGGGCGCAAAAAGAAGCCCGCTCGCCGGTGTGGCGAGCGGGCTGGGTGGAATCATCAGGCGTTTGGCGGGCGGAGGGACGGATCCGATCCGCCGCCGCCCCGTTCCTCCCCGTTGGGAGGGACGCAAGGGTGTGATTAGTAGCTGAAGCTCACACCGACCTTGCCGTAGACGGAGTCACGATCGCCATCGGTGATCGCGCCGCCGCCGGCACCCAGAGCCGCAGCATTCTGGCTCAGGTGGATGTAGTGGACGCCGGCCGTGAGGGTCCAGGCGCCGTACTCGGAGCTGACGAAGGCCAGCGGAACGCTGACGTCAGCACCGATGTCGAAGAAGCCGAAGGTGGAGTCCTTCGTCGAGGCGTCCTGGTAGTAGTCGTTGAGACTCAGGCCGACGGTGACGGGGACGTTGAGGGTGATGGGGTATTCCTTGGAGTCGACGATGGTGAAGGTCGGTCCGAAGGCGATCTGGAAGTACTGACCTTCGTTGGACCCGCCGTCGGCCTGGTTGTCCAGTTCCTGAACGAGGGTGATGGACGGAGCCATGGCCCACTGACCGAGCAGTTCGCTGTCGTCATAGCTGAGCGAGAAGCCCAGTTCCTGAATGGTGTCGAACCCGTTGTTGGGGCTGGTGAGGGCGGTGTAGGTCATGCCCAGGGAGAACTTGTCCATGAGGCCGAAGGTGAACCCGGCATAGAGGTCGGATTCGTACCAAGCGTCGGGGCCGACGCCGCCGGTGCCGGTGGCGAAGGTCTGCTCGGAGTGGAAGCTGTTCCAGATGCCGACGTTGAAGTCGATGCTCTGGAGGGGGCCGTCACCCTTGTACAGCGCGACGCCCATGTCGGCGTAGGGCTGAATGATGAAGCCCTGGTTCTCCTGAGCGATGCCGCGGAACCAGTAAGCGGTGGTGACATCGAAGCCGCCGGAGAACGAGAGCTTGCCGGTGTTGGGGCCGGCGGGCGCGGCGGCTTCTTCAGCAGCCATCGCACCGACGGGGGCCATCACCGAACCGGCGACCGCCGCAGCGGCCAGCCAACGACGAAAACCAAACATTGCGTGTCCCTTTGCCATTGTGGCAACTCCTTGTTGGTTGTAGGGAACCTGAGCGATGCGGGACCGCCTACCTAACGGTCCCATGTTGCAAAAAGACATCAAATGCCATACCAATGCGTACCAGCCACCCACTGGATTCCGCAATGATTTGTCATTGAAGCTGTTACGATAGTCCATGCCGTGCTCTCGTTTTCTTGAGCGTTGCATTAAGAAAAAGCAGTCTGGGGTTGGTGGAGTTTGCAGTGCTTACTGAGTGAGCATTATGCCGGAGTCACGCCGCGTTGCAAGTCCTGCACCCGCTGACTCTGCTGTTTTCTTACCTGTTGGAGGGTTAGCCGCGGAATCCGCCATCGTGGTTCGTCCTGCGGCACGTTCGAACAGTGCTCCTGAATCACCCGGTAGAGGAATTTGAAGGCATCCCGTGGTTGCTGCATCTGGTCCAGTGCATCGATCAAGTCCTGCCTTGTGACATCATCGTCAAAAAGCTGCATCAAGCTTGCGGCCTGTTGTCCGTTATCGGTGCACGCCGCCAATCGGCTTGAGCAAAGATCATACAGGGTCGCCCCGCTCCAGACCAGTCTATCGACCATGTGTTGTTTGTCCAATCGCGCCCGCTGATAAAATTCCGATTCCTCCCGGCCAAGCATATGACGCAGCTCAACCGGCAATAACAACTTGATCCCTACGGAATCCTGCTGCAGGAACTTGTTGTTAAGCATCGGCCAGATCAGGGCTTTCATCTTTTTTGCGTCCCCATTGACCATCGCCGGCTCGTCCACCCGGTCCACCAGTACGACCAAGCCCCGATAACCAAACGCCCCGATCACATTCAGCAATCGGGATGTGAGCTGATAGCGGCAGTCCTGATCGCCGCTCATCGGCAGGGGCGTCGCCGCCAGCTCCCGCCCGCTCAGATCGCCCAGTGCATGACGCAGCTCGCCGCGCGTGCGGTCCACCACGTGAATCTCCCGCCGAATCCGACCTGCCAGCGACCACATCTTCGCCGTGCGAATCAGCCAGTAGCCCAGCAGCAGAATCGCCCCTGCCGTGCAGACGCCCGTCAGCACCGTGTTGAGCGACGAAGTCTGTTTGCCCAGCCGCTCCGCCACAACCAGTCCGATGACCAGCACCGCCAGCAGTCCGCCGATCCATTTCGCTGCGCTCATCGCCGGCCAGAGCGCGATCCGCAGTGCTTTGCGCAGCCGAGGCCACCGCCGCGCGAAACTGCCGGTGCGCGGCTGATCATAAAGCGCCGCCAGCAGCGCCAGATCCGCCCGCCGTGTCCGCCCCATTTTTCGAGCGATCTTCATCGCTTTCCCGCCCAGCGGCTCCGACCCCTCGCCGCCTTCATGAAGCAGCGCATCGACCAGCCGCGTGATCACCAGCGACAAAATCGCATCCTGATGATCCGCGAGTCGAAACTGATTGAGCAGCTTTTCGCCCTCGGCGTGATGCGCATGGGCGAAGCGATCGAGCACCGCGTTCAGATCGTCATAGCGCACGACCCATGCCTTACGCTCGGGGTTTTTCGCGTTGTGCTCGGCAAGGCGCGTTTCGAGCGTCAATCGCAGGGCGGTCTTGCCGCTGCCTTTTTCGCCGAAGACGACGGCGGTGGTGGGGCGGTCGGGTTGACCGAAAATTTTGGCGAAATCCGGATGGGTCGTATCGGTATGAATGAGCCGGCGAAACACCGGGTCCTCCCGTGCTTCCTCAGCTCGGAAGGGGTCTTCGCGGACCTGCCAGTGTTTCCAGAACGCATCGACCTGCATGAATGGTCTCGTCTAAGATATGGGGCCATTAAACGCGACTTGCGCCCGCCGGGCAAGCCGCCGAACGCCCCCGGAAGGGTGATCGTAGAATAGAGTGACCTTTCGACGGACGCCGATGGACATGATTGAGATGCCTCGCACGTATCAAGCCCTCGCCCTGTCGCTGCTCATCGGCGTGACCGCCTGCGCCGATTCGACGCCGCCGAACGTGCCCGTGGATGGCCCGGCGGAGGAAAACAAGCCGCTGACCGTCGCCGTGCCAGCCGTGCCCTCGCAGGACGTCATCGACCTGCTCGACAAGCTCGAAGCCCGCGGGGCCGACCTGCATTCGCTCAAGGCGACGATCACCTATGACAAGAACAATGTGCTGCTCGGCGACCGGCAGGTCCGCATGGGCGACGTCGTCTATCTCGCCGCTGACGCCGCCAAGGATCAGCCCGCCCGTTTCGTCGCCGACTTCAGGAAGATGGTCATCAACGGCGCTCTGCGCGATCGGCGGCACCAGTTCATCTTCGACGGCCAGTGGCTCGTCGAAAAACAGTTCGACACGAAGATGTTTCAGAAGCGTCAGGTCGTCGCGCCCGGAGAGAAGTTCGAGCCGCTCAACATTGATGGGCCATTCCCTCTGCCGATCGGTCAGAAGCGCGATGCCGTGCTGGCGCGGTTCAATGTGGAGATGATCCATGACGGCGAAGGCGACTCGGCTCCATTGCATCTTCGGCTTACGCCGCGCAGCGATGCGCCCAAGCTCGAACATCAGAAACAGTTCGACCGCGTCGAGTTGTATTTCGATCGCGCGTCGCTCCTGCCCGTCAAGGTCGTCACCGTCGAGGGACAGGCCAATACGACGGTCGAGCTGAGCGATGTGGAGGTGGACAAGATCGATGCCGCCGAGGCGGGCAAGCTTTTCGACACCACGCCGCCCGCGCCCGGTTCGGGGTGGAACGTGGACATCAAACCCTGGGGAACATAGGAACCGACTGCCGATGCGATCACGCCTGACGCTCCCGATGCTCATCGCACTGATCCTCCCGCTGCTGTTCGTTCACCCCGGTATCGCGCAGCAATCGCTGGTTCCTTCAAAAGTCGTGCTCTCCAAAACCGTCCGCGCCGCCGTCGATGACGCGCTGCTCACCGACGCCGAGCGCGACGCGATGCGCATCGATCACGGGCTCTTCGACGAAGTGTCCGCCATCGGGCGTGCCTCCGCGTCGTACGCGCTGGCGATCTTCGACCTCAACAATGCGGTGTTCGACGATGTGTCGGTCCCCGCCCTGATCCGCGCCAAGGCGGCGTACCTGCGGGGCGATCTGCATCTTGTGGCGGGCCTGCTCAAGGATGACGCGTCGCCGTCGGCGCAGCTTCTCATCGGCCAGTCGTACATCGGTCTCGGTCAGTATGACAAGGCCATCGCGGCGCTTTCGCCGCTGCGCGACGCCGCTCGCGCGGACAAGTATGACAACGCGGTCGACCTGACCGCCGCCGCCGAGGCCGCCATCGAACTGGCCGCGCTCGAAGGGCGACCGGCCGACGACTATCGCATGGTGCTGGAGCGCCTCGATCGCGTCACGCAGCAACTGGATCGTCTCTACGCCCCCGCGCTGGTGGCGCAGGCCCGATTGCTCGCGGACAAGGACAACCCCAATGAGGCGGTCAAAGCGCTGCACGAGGCGCTGAAGCTCGATCCGGGGTCCTCGGAGGCGTGGTTCGAACTGGGGCAGCTTGCATTGATGGGCTACGACTTCGCCTCCGTCGCTCAGGCCGCCGCGCAGCTTCGCCGCATTCAGCCCGGTCATCTGTATGCGAACATCCTCGATGAGCAGATGGCGCTTCAGCAGAAGGACCCGGTGCTTGCGCAGCAAATTCTGCTCGATGCTTTGACGCAGTATCCCAACGAGCGGCAGTTGCTCGCCGACTACGCCGCCGCCGCGGCGCTCAACTACAAGCCGGAGCTGACGGTCGCGGCGCTGCGGCAGTTCGACAGCGTTTCGCCGGGCAATCCGCTGGCGCTGTTCATGGTGGGGCGCACACTGTCCAGCGCCCGTCAGTACGAGGCCGCCGAGCAGATGTTGCGTGCGGCCATCGCGCGCCAGCCCAACTGGCCCGCCGCGCATGTCGAGTTGGGCCTCCTCCTCAATCAGGCGGGCAAGGAAAAAGAAGCGCTGATCGAACTGCGCCAGGTCGCGTCGCTCGACCCGTTCAACATCCGCGCGACGAACGTGCTGAAAATGCTCGAGGCGATGGCGACCTATCACCGTCTCGAAACCGAGCACTTCACGATCGTCTACGGCGAGGACATCGACGCGGCCCTGGCCTACGACATGCCCGAACTGCTGGAGCGCATTTACATCGAGGTGACCAGCGCGTTTTCGTATCAGCCGCGCGGCAAGACGATCATCGAGATCATGCCCAACAAGCAGTGGTTCGCCGTGCGCATCACCGGCATGCCCGACATCTGGACGATCGGCGCCTCGACCGGGCCGATCATCGCCATCACCCCGCCGCGCATCGGCAAGAAGCAGTCGGGCAGCTTCGACTGGTACCGAGTGATCCGACACGAATTCGTGCACACCGTCACGCTCGAGCAGACGGGCAACCGCATCGCCCACTGGTTCACCGAAGCCGCCGCCGTCTCGCAGGAGCCGGGCCCGCGCGATTACGACACGTGTCAGCTCCTCGCCAAGTGCGTCGCCGAGCATGAACTGTTCACGCTCGACGAAATCAACTGGGGTTTCGTCCGTCCGAAAAAGCCCACCGACCGCGCCCAGGCGTACGCCCAGGCCAACTGGATGTTCGAATACATCACGCGGCGCTTCGGGCATCAGAAGATTCTGGACATGCTCGCGCTCTCCAAACAGGGCGTGCCGGAGAACGAGATCGTGCCCAAGGCGACGGGTCTCAGCGCCGACCAGTTCATGTCGGACTTTTACGCGTGGGCCGCCGAGCAGGTGCATCAGTGGGGCCTGTCGCCAACGCCGCCGACAGCCGAGATCATGCAGAAGCTCCCCGATGCCGGAACGAGCAATCCGGACAAACTCGCCGAACTGCTCAAGCAGTATCCGGATCATCCGGATGTGCTGCAGATCGCCACGGCCCAGGCGCTCAAGGCCGGCGACCTTGAAGGGGCGTACACCTTGGCGCTGCGCTATGGGTCGGCCCGGCCGGTCGATCCGTGGGCCGATCGGACGATTGCGGAACTGGCCGTGAAGCTCGGTCGGCCGATGCAGGCGATCAGTCATCTGGAGACGCTGGACCTGCTCGATCAGTCGACCGGCGCCAACGCCGTGACGCTTATGAACATCGAGCGCCAGCTCAACGACCTCGACGACGCCCAGCAGGCGGCGATGCGCGCCATCATCCGTCAACCCTACGATGCGACCCTGCGCGAAACCGCTGCGACAATCGCCCTCCAGCGCGGCGACGACGAAACCGCGCTGCATCATCTCAAAGCGCTCACATGGATCGAACCCGACCGCGCCATCCACCAGGTGCGCCTCGCCGCCCTCTACACCAAGATGGGCAACCCCGGCGCCGCCCGCGCCGCCGCAGAAGCCGCTCGAAAGATCGACCCCAACGCCCCCGTCGACCGGTTCCTCAAATAACCCGGTTAGCGATGCCGCTGGCGGCGTGCTTTGTCTTCATTCGCGACGCAACAAGAGACCCGCCGCAAGCGGCGTTGCGAAACGGTGACCCGTTCATCTCTCGATGCTGTAATACTGTGAGCTATATGGCGGGGCGGGAGCGGGTGACAAAGCGTGGGACCAGGCGGGAAACTGCCTGAGCGACGGGGGTTACAAACTGAGAACAGGCGGGGGAGATTTGGGAACTATTGACCTCCCGATGGCCAAAGCGCGTCGGCGAGGCCGGCGTGTTGGATGCAGGAGCGCAGGAGGTGGGGCTGGGCGGCGACGTCGGCGACGGCCTCCTGGGCACGCTGCTGGAGCGTGTCCAGGTCGGCGATGTCGTGGTTGGCCATGCGGTGATACTTGGTCAGCGACCACACGCCCTGGACCGGGTTGAGGTCCGGAGCGTACGGCGGCAGGCGGTGCAGTTGCACCAAGGGATGTTCGCTCAGCAGTTCACGCACGAGCTTGCCGCCGTGCGATGAGAGGTTGTCCCACACGATGTCGATCGTCTCGCCGAACCGCGCGATCAGCGCCCGCAGGTAGGCGACGACCTTGGCCTGATCGATGGGCTGGCCGGGGTGCCAGTGCAGCACCAGTTCCAGTTGATCGGCCCGATCCAGCGCGATGGAGCCGATGACATCGACCTTGCGGAACCAGCGGTTGCGGTGCCTGACGATCGGCGTCCTGCCACGCGGCGCCCACTGCTTGCGCAGCGTCGGAATCATCGAATAGCCCGCCTCATCGATCCACAAAAGCACGCTTTTTCTCGCTCGATGCTGCGCGACGATGAGCGGCCAGGTCCGCTCTTTCCATGACGCGATCTTCGCCTCATCACGCTCACGCGCCTGCTTGGACGGCATCTGCAGCGAGTAGCCCAGTTCGTGCATGATCACGCCCACGTGGTTGTGGCTGTAGCACACGCCGAACTCCGCCTCGATCAATCGCGCCATCCGCTTGGTCGTCCACATCCCCTCGCCTAACCCGTAAGCCGACGGCGGCGCGGCGAGCAACGCGAGGAACCGCTGCTTCTGCTCGTCGTCGAGCTTGCACTCCGGCCCCAGATGCGGCCTGGCCTTCAATGCCTCCCAGCCCCCGCTCTCATACACCCGTCGCCAGCGTCGCACCGTCTGCGGATGCGTATCGACGAGCGACGCGATCGTGCCGCTGTCGAGTTTCTGATCGAACATCCGCGCCGCGATCCGCCGACGCTCCTGAAGTACTTCGATAAAAGCTTCCGTGCGCATGCCCCAAGATAAACCCCCCACCGCCCCAGCGCAATACCGTACAAGCGCCGTACGCGCGCGATAACCATCGAGAGGTCAATAGATCGCGGTGCTACAGATGCCGTCCACGCGCGACCCGCGTTTTTGGACTCCAATTGACTCGCCCAAATTGCCTGATCCGGATTTATCGGACAGATGATATGGGCTTTTTGATCCAAAAATGCGGCATAGATGTTAAAGTAGTTAAGCTGGATAATGTGGTGAAGAAAAAATCGCCGCCTTGACGATACGTCTAGTGTCGCAGCATGTGTCTGCGGCGAGGGACAGGTACACAGGCCCGCGACGGGACGTTGCGGGAAGCACACGATCGGCGCTGAGCAGGGATGCACGTGAGCGTCAGTCAACGGGCCCGACGGGCCGGAGCACGAACATGAGTCAGCAGGTACTGGTGGAGCGTTTTTTCGAGACCCTCATCAGCGGGGATCGAGCGGCGGCGCGGGCGATCGTTGACGAATGCCTGATGGCGGATGTGCCGGCCGAGGCGATCATCGAAAAGCTGTTCTGGCCCACGCTCATGATGGTCGAGAAGCTTTTCCGTCAGGATCAGCTCACCGTACTGGCGCACCATTACGCGACGCGCCTCCTGCGCATGCTCGCCGATCAGATGCAGATGCGGCTGACCAATGCCGAGCCGCGCAACAAGAAGGTGCTGCTGCTGTGCGGCCCCACGGAGCCGGACGAACTTCAGGGCCAGATGGCGGCCGACCTGCTCGAAGCCAATGGGTATACGACGTACTTTGGCGGCGGCGGGATCGCCAATGACGAAATCATCAATCAGGTCGGCGAACTGAAACCCGAAGTGCTCGTACTCTTCGGCTCCACGCCCGCCGACCTGCCGCATATCCGCCAGCTCATCGACGAGCTTCACGATGTGGGCGTCTGTCCGTCGATGCAGATCGTCGTCGGCGGAGGCGTGTTCAACCGGGCGGAGGGGCTTGCCGAAGAGATTGGCGCGGATCTGTGGGCGCTGACGCCGACCGAAATGGTCGCGGCGATCAACAGCGATCCGCAGAAGCGCATGGACGGCGATCAGCGCACGGTCGGTCGCCGCCGCCGTCAGACCCGCGCGGCCTGAATCGAATCAGGGGTCGGACATCGAGAATGTGAAAACACCCCCGGCGCGTGGAGCCGGGGGTGTTGTTTTGTGTGAATGGAGGACGATCACGCCAGCAGGTCGTGCTTGACTTCGCCTTCGTCGGACGGGCCGATGAGTCGGGCGTTGAGGCCCTGGAACGGGTAGGAGAACTTGTAGGGGTCGAGGCCCATGACATGCAGGATCGTCGCCTGAAGGTCGCGCACGGAGACGGGGTTTTCGGTGACGTGATAGCCCAACTCGTCAGTCTCGCCGTAGGAGACGCCGCCCTTGATCCCGCCGCCGGCCATCCAGATGCTGAAACAGTGCGGATGATGATCGCGGCCGAGGAATTTGCTGTGCCCCCCGCGGTTTTCGTTCATGGCGGTGCGGCCGAACTCGCCGCTCCAGACGACGAGCGTCTCATCGAGCAGCCCGCGCTGCTTCAGGTCCCGGATCAGGGCGGTCATCGGCTGATCGATATCGCGGGCCTTGTCCTTGAGGCCGAGCGTGATGTCCGTGTCGCGCGCCGTGCCGTGGAAGTCCCATCCCCAGTCAAAAAGCTGCACAAAGCGCACGCCCGACTCGACAAGGCGTCGGGCCAGGAGGCAGTTGCTGGCGAAGGGTTCGGCTTTTTTGTCGAGGCCGTACATCGACTTGATGTGCGCCGGCTCGCGCGAGATGTCCATCACCTCCGGCACGGCCATCTGCATGCGATACGCCAATTCGTACTGCGCGATGCGCGTCATCGTTTCGGGGTCGCCGATCGTCTGATGCTGAAATTCGTTGAGTGCCCGCGTGGCGTCGAGCATGCGCCGCCGACCCGCTGAATCCATCCCGCTCGGGTTCGACAGGTACAGCACCGGGTCGCCGCTCGTACGGCACTGCACGCCTTGATAGACGCTCGGCAAAAAGCCCGAGCCCCAGACGCTCTTGCCCGCGCTCGGATCTTTCCCGCCGGACACGAGCACGACGAAGCCCGGCAGATTCTGATTCTCCGTGCCCAGCCCGTACGTCGCCCACGCGCCCATCGAAGGATACCCGAGCTGCGGATTACCCGTGTGCAGGAATAACTGCGCCGGCGCATGATTGAACTGATCCGTATGCATCGATTTGACGATCGTCACATCGTCCGCAATCGTCTGGAAGTTCGGCAGCAGTTCGCTGATCCATGCCCCGCCCTGTCCGTACTGCTGAAATTTGTACGGCGTACCGAGCAGGTTCGGATGCCCCTTGATGAACGCGAATCGCTCCTTCTTCAAAAAGTCGTCGGGGCAGGGCTTGCCATTAAGTTCGACGAGCTTGGGCTTCCAGTCGAAGAACTCCTGCTGCGGGGGCGAGCCGGCCATGTGCAGATAGATGACGCGCTTGGCCTTGGGCGCGAACATCGAAAGCCGCGGCGCCATCGGATTGTCGCGCACCTGTTTCGCCGACGCTTCGCCCGCCATCATCGACGCCAGCGCCATCGCGCCGACGCCCTGCGCGGAGCGGCTCAAAAAGTGGCGCCGTGTGATCGCTTGCACGTATTTCATGTGAAGATTCATGGTTCAACCCTTCGTGATCGTTTCGTCGAGATTGAGAATCGTGTTGGCGACGACGGTCCACGCCGCCGCTTCCGCCGCGTTCATGTCCTTGGGCAGCGCGCCCAGTTCGCTCGTCGCCAGCGCCATCGCCGCGGACGATTCGCCCTTGTAATACGCCAGTTCCTGCTTGTAGAGGTTCACGAGCATGGCGATTTCCCGCTTGTGCGGCGGGCGGATTTCGACAAGGGAGAAAGCGAAGGCGGCGCGGTCTTCGATGGACGATCCGCCGTCGGTCATGATCCGTCGCGCCATCGCCTGCGCCGCTTCGACGTACACCGGGTCGTTCATGCCGACCAGCGCCTGCAGCGGCGTGTTGGTGCGGATGCGGCGGATGGTGCAGACCTCGCGGCTCGTGCCGTCGAAGGTGATCATCGAGGGGTACGGACTGGTGCGGCGGATGAACGTGTAGAGCCCGCGGCGATACTTGTCCTCGCCCTTGCTCGTCGCCCATTTGTCGCCGCTGTACACCATCTGCCACACATTGTCCGGCTGCGGCGGCATGACCGAGTCGCCATACATCTTGTGCGACAGCAGCCCCGCACACGCCAGCGCCTGATCACGCACCATCTCCGCAGAGAGCCGGAAGCGCGGCCCGTGCGAGAGCAGTTCGTTGCGCGGATCCTTTGCCAGCGACGCTTCGCTGACCTGCGACGACTGCCGATACGTCGCCGACATGACGATCATCTTGCACAGCGCCTTGGGCGACCAGTGAGCCGTGTCCATCAGCTCGACCGCCATCCAGTCCAGCGCCTTGGGATGCGTCGGCTCCGTGCCCTGATGGCCGAAGTCCTCTTCGGTTTCAACGATCCCCATGCCGAAGAAACACGCCCAGTAGCGATTGACCAGCACGCGCGCCGTCAGCGGGTTATCCCGTGCGACGAGCCACTGCGCGAGGCCCAGCCGGTTGTGCGGCGCATCTTTCGGGAACGGATGAAACGCCAACGGCACGTCCGCTTCCACTTCGTTGCCAGGATTGAGGAAGTTGCCCTTGATGAGCATGTGCGTGGTGCGCCCCTTGCCCGCGGGAAGTTCCTTCATGATCGGCGTCGTCGGGGCGTCGATGCCTTTGAGTTCTTTCTCGATGGCGGCGATCTGCTGCTTGCTCTCACTGGTGATCGGTGAGATCGAACGGTAGTAGTCGGCGATCGTCTTGCGCTGCGCATCGCTGCGCTTGGCCGGGGCGATCGCCAGCGCGTCGGCGACGTCGTCGGGCAGCGTACGGACGGGGCGAGGCGAAGCCGTGACGGAGACGCGGAAGCGGCCGAGCGTGTGCTTGTTGCCGTAGTTCTGTTCGAGTGTGAGCGTCAGGTCGGTCCCGCCGTCAAATCCGATGTCGCCGGCGGTTTGGAACACGGCCGCATGATCCTCGCCGAAGCGCGGCGACACGGCCCAGCCCCACTTGGCGCTGCTTTGGTCATTGTCGATCGCCGCCGCGGCGGTCCATCCGTGAAACGGATTGTCCGCGCTGTTGTCGGCCTGCTCGAAGGTCGCGCTGGCGTGCTCGAGCCGCACGCCGACCGAGTCGCCGATCGCCAGTTCGGCACTCGTCTTGGGCGCTTCGGCGAGCGTGCGTTCCCAGATGACTTTGTGATCGGCGTCGAGCAGCGACACGCGGGCGCCGTTGAGGCGGGGCGCGAGATTATTGTCTGTGCGGTTGAACACGACGACCTTTTCGATGGGCTTGGCGCCTCCCAGGTCGACTTCCCACCAGGGATCATCCTGCACGGCGCAATGGCTCACCGAGTTGTGCGTGTACTCGCCATCGGTGTTGCCGTCGATCGCGCGCTTGGCGTCGCCGCCGAAGTCGGTCGAGACTTGTTTGGCGGTGCCGAGCGGCGCGATGTTCTGTCCGCCGGAGAAGGCCTGCACCTCGGCCAGATGGAGAATCCGCTGTTTGCCCGGCAGATCGATGCGGACGAATCGGGCCGGCTGCGTCGCTTGCGCATGGGCGGGTTTGGCCTGCACGCGCAGTTCGCTGAGCACGAAGTTGCCATTGCCCGATCGCCCCGGACCGCGCGACGGGAGACTGTCATCGCTCATCGCCTCGATGCGTACGGCGGTGATGTGTCGCAGGTCGGTGTGCACGGAGACGGTATACGCATCGGTGTCGGGCGTGTCGCCGGACGCGACGAGCGACCCATCGGCCTGCACGGCGAGCTTCGTGCCGTTGGCGGAGGTTGCGGCGGTCGGGGTCAGCGTGGTCCACTGGGCTGCGCCGCCGGCGACTTGCTTCTCCCATTTCGCCTGCGCTTCGCGCAGCGCCTTGTCATCGCCATTCAAACCCCCGCGCAGCTCGGCAAGCCGGGCGTTGAGCGCGTCCGTCTTCTGCTTCTGCTCATCCGTCGGCATCGCCATGCGCGGCGAATCATCATTGCGGTCCGCATCATCGGACTGATTGAAAAACGCGAACATCTGGTAATACTCGCGCTGCGTGATCGGGTCGTACTTGTGGCTGTGACACTTCGCGCAGCCGAACGTCAGACCCATCCACACCTGCCCGGTCGTGTCCACGCGATCCATCACCGCCGCCGTGCGGAACTCCTCGTCGTCCGTTCCGCCTTCGGTATTCGTCATCGTGTTGCGATGAAACGCCGTGGCGAGAATCTGATCGCTCGTCGCATTGGGAAGCAGGTCGCCGGCAAGCTGATCGATCGTGAACTGGTCGTAAGGCATGTCCTGGTTGTACGCCTTGATGACCCAATCGCGATAGCGCCAGATGCCCGGACGGCGATTATCCTTCTCATAACCCTGCGTGTCGGCGTAACGAGCGAGGTCGAGCCAGACGCGCGCCCATCGTTCGCCGTACGCCGGCGAGGCGAGCAGGCGATCGACCAGATGCTCATACGCCGCGGGATCCTTGTCATTGACGAAACGCGTGACTTCCTCGGGCGTCGGCGGCAGACCGGTCAGGTCCAACGACAGCCGACGAATGAGCGTGTACCGATCCGCTTCGGGCATCGGCGTCAGTCCCGCCGCTTCGAGCTTCGCCAGAATGAAGTAGTCGAGCCCCGACTTGGGCCAGTCCGCGTGCTGCACCGCCGGCAACTCCGCTTTGACCGGCGCAACGAACGCCCAGTAACGCGGCACATCCGGATAGTCCGGGTCCACGCCGTCCGGCCAAACCGCGCCTTCGGCGATCCACCGTTCCAGCAACGCGATCTGCGACTTGCTCAGCGACTTGCCGTCCTTGGGCATGCGGTCCATGCCGTCGCCGCGCACCGCTTTGAGAATTTTGCTCTCCGCCGGCTTACCCGGCACGAGCGGCATGTCCCCCGAGTCGGCCGCGTGAAACGCATAAATCTTCCGATCCCATCGCAGCCCGGCTTCCTGCTTTTTGACGCCGTGGCATTCGTAACAGGCATCGCGGAGAATCGGCTGAATATCACGGACGAAATCGACGGGCTGAGCCGCCCGCGCCGGATCGGATACGGCGGCCGCAAGACAGACGGCCGTGCATAACATGAGTCTCAGATGGGTCATACGCGCGGTTCCGGTGGGGTTTTCATGGCCCGAGTCGGCGGGAGCCCGCAAGGGGCTTTCCTTTATTCCGCCTCAGCGATGAAAACTGGTACAGACAAATCCGGAATTTCGACCCGCGCGGGGTGACCGGCGGGTGGCTATTTCTTGCTCTTGTCCGTCAGCTCGACGCCGTCGGGCCAGATGGCGCCGTCGTCGATCCATTTTTTGATCAGGTCGATCTGATCCTTGGGCAGGGGCCCGCCTTCGTCGGACGGTGGCATGACATCGTCCTTGTCGGCCGTGCTCAGCAGGTCAATGACATTGCTGTGGGCGCTGTCCTTGGGCTTGATGTTGTCGGGGGCGGTGTCGCCGCTGGTCATAGCCAGTTCGCGCGTGTGGAGCTGGAAGTGCGCCTTCTTTTTGTCGGGGCCGTGGCACTTGATGCAGTGGGCCTCGATGATGGGTTTGATCTGCGTGACGAAATCGACGCCGCCGGTGTTGACGGTCGGCACGGGAATGGGAATCGGCACGACAATCGGATTCTTCTTGGGCGCGACGTTCATGAGCTTCTCGAACGCCCGGGTGTACAGGTCATCGCCATATACGAGCGATCCGCCCTGATGTCCGACGAGGCCGACGAGCATGGCGCAGAGAATGACGCCCACATGCCAGCGTTCGACGCGGGCGGGGTCGGCGGTGTTGCGGGCGCGCGTGGCGGCGATGGCGGTGATCAGTGCGAGAATAGTGACGGAGACACCCAGCCAGCGGTGCCAGAAGACTTCCGCGTGCATGTCGGCGGTGATCCCGCCGTAGCCCTTCTGCGGTGCGAACGAGAAGCCCATTGCCGTGGCGACGATCGCGCTGATGACGCCGATCCAAAGACAGTAGAACGCCACGTCCGGCGAGATCGATCGGAATTTCCATCGCAGCACGATGAACAGGGCCGCGATGGTCAGCATGGCGACGGGGAAGTGGACGGTTGCCGGGTGAAATACGCCGATGAAATCCCAGAGCCGCGCGAAAAACGACGGGGGCGCCGGGGGAGTCGGCGCGACGGCATTGGCCGCATCGGCAACAGCCGCCGCCGGCGCGCCGGCCGGGGCCGCGGCTTCGTCGTGCGCCAGCACCGGCGCCGCGACAAGGGTGAGCATCAGCAACAACCACGAAATTCTGATTCGTTTCAAGGATCGGGCCTCATCAGGGATGAAAAAGAGTCCGACTCCGGCGGGGCCTTATTGTAGTCCCGCACACCGGGTCGATGCCACATGCCTCAATTGTCCAACGCCCGACTACTCGACGCTGTTGCCCCCGTTGACCGAAAGCTTCTGGCCCGTGATGAACTTGGCGGCGTCGGACGCCAGGAACGCCACCGCCTCACCGATGTCCATCGCCTCGCCCATGTGCCCCATCGGCACCGCCCGCGCGTACGCATCCTTCATGTCCTGCGCATCGTCCGCATGACGCTCCGTGGGAATCCACCCCGGCGAGACGACGTTGACCGTGATCTGCCATGGCGCCAGCTCGCGCGCCCAAGACCGCGTCAGGCCCAGTTGGGCGCCTTTGGCGCTGACATAATTGGAGAAGCGCGGCACGGCCATCTCGAGCACTTCCGATCCGATGTTGATGATGCGCCCGCTCCGCCGCTGCTTCATCGAACCGACCACCGCCTTGGCCAGCAGCACCGGGCTCTTGACGAAAAATTCCAACTGTTTGACGCAATCCTCCCATGTCAAATCTTCGATGGCGATGAACGGCTGCGGGCCCGTCGCATTGGGCACGAGAATGTCGATCGGCCCGAAGCGCTTGGCCACCGCCGCCGTCATCGCGTTGACCTCGGTTTCGTCAACGACGTTCGCCTTGAAAATCTCCGCATCGCCGCCGGCCGCGCGAATTTCATCCGCGACGGTCTTTGCCTTGTTTTCCGAGCCAAAATAGTTCACGGCGACTTTGGCCCCGCGCTGGCCCAGCGCCCGCGCGATCGCCGCGCCCAGTCCGCGCGAAGCGCCGGTGACGAGTGCAACTTTGCCTTTGAGATCCGTAGCAAGCATGGCGTCCCCTTGTCAGATGAATAGGGAAAACAGGATACCAAAAAATAAAGAAGCCCACGGTTCAAAACCGTGGGCTTCCGTTGTGTCACATTCTCGAAACCGACCCCAGTGGTTTACGAAGCGCGGGGATGGGCGTGGTCGTACGCCGTCCGCATGCGCTGCGTCGTCAGGTGCGTGTAAATCTGCGTGGTCGAAAGCGACTGGTGGCCCAGCAGCTCCTGCACGCTGCGCAGGTCCGCGCCGTTGTCGAGCAGGTGCGTCGCGAACGAGTGGCGCAGCGTGTGCGGGCTGATCGACGGGTCCAGCCCCACCTGCTCCAGATACTTGTCGAGCTTGCGGCGGACCGATCGGCTCGAAAGCCGCCCGCCGGCCTTGTTGATGAACAGCGGAACCTCGTCGCCCGACGCCACGGCTTCGCGCACATGCGCGAAGCGCGGATCGCGCTCCAGCGTTTCGACATAGCGCGTGATGGCGTTGTGCGCGTGCTTGCCCAGCGGGACGATGCGCTCCTTCTTGCCCTTGCCGCGGATGACCAGCGCTTCGCCCATCTCGTCCATGTGATGGCGGTTCAGATCGACGAGTTCGCTGACGCGGACGCCGGTGGAGTAGAGCGTTTCGAGGATCGCGCGGTCGCGGGCGCCGAGCGTGGAGCCGTCGTCGGGGGCCGCCAGAAGCTGTTCGATCTGCGAAACGGTCATGGCCTTGGGCAGGCGTTTGGCCTGCTTGGGCGTGCGGATCATGAGCATGGGATTGGCCGCCACGATGCCGCGGCGGTGCAGGAACTTGTAGAAGCTGCGGAGCGTGGCGATCTTCCGCGCCATCGTCGCGGCGGAGTATTCGTATTCGTCCAGATGCGTCAGGAAGCGCCGGATCGCCAGCGCATCAGCGCTGACAATCGCCGTGCCGACCCCCGGAACTTCAGCCGCCGGATCCGTGGCCTGTGCGGACGTCGGCGTTGCGCCTTCGCCGCCCGCCGAAGCACCGGCCAGGAACTGTGCATACTGACGCAGGTCCGCACCGTAACAGCGCGCGGTGAAGGGGCTGAAATGGCGCTCAAGCTGCAGGTATTCGAGGAACTGGTTGATCAGCGGCACGTTCATGGCGAGGCTCCAGAGGGAAGAGGTGGTTTCTAGATTCAGGTTTCTAGTTTCTGGTTTGCGGATTCCGGTCCTTAACTGGAAACCAGAAACCAGAAACTCATATTCATCCGGGCATCATCTTTTTAAGCTGCTTGTGCATCTGATCGCCCATCTGGTGGCTGAGCACCGCGGCGTCGAACCAGTCGAAATCGCTGGCCGGATCGCGGGCCGTCTCCGCCAGCGAGCGCAGCACCGCCGCCTCCTCGCCGGGCATGTAACGGAACACCCAGCGCTGCGTCTTTTTGACGAGCACCAGTTCGGCGGGCTTGATCGGCGATCTGTCTTGAGAGTCGGTCACGGTCAGCTTCCGGTCGCCATGAAGGCGACGGAAGACCGTGGCCTCATGGCTGGGTTGTACGGATCACATTGTCATCGGCGGCGCTGGCCGTGGGCGGCATCGGCTGTCGGTGCAGGCGATCCCATTCACGCGCGAAGAGCCGTCGCATCAGCTCGTGGCTGACGAATTCGTTGTAAAGGTCCATATTGATGATGTAGCGTCGCCAGCCGGCCGGTTCATCGTCGGCGGCCCGGCCGTGGGCGTAGTCCTGAATCCGCTGAAGCACCGCCCCGTTCGCCGCGTCAAAGTGATCGCTCACCGTGGCGACGGGCTGTTCGTAGCGGACCATGCCGGGCAGATCGTTGGTCGACGTCGCTCGTGTCAGGGCACGCGAGTCCAGGGCGGTTCCGCCGCCGGGCAGCTCGCGGGCGTAGAGCTGAATCGTCGCGCCGATCTTCGGCGGCTCGTACGGGTCCCACGCCGTGATCGTTCCCACGATCAGCCCGTCCACACCCAGCAGATTCATCAGCTTCATGGCGTCCCCGACGCTGTTGACCGCATCAATCTGCGCCGCGTTCATCGCCGCCAGCACCCGATTGACCGGCACCACGCCGATGCCATTGATCTGCTGAATCTGCTGCGCCAGGTGGTCGGCCACGACGGCGCTGTCGACGAGCGATGTGCCCGATTCATTGCGAAACGGCGCGACCGCCCACATCTTCGGCCCCGGGTAGGGCGTCGAATACACGAGCGGCTGCTCGATGCGCTTCTGAAACAGCTCACAACCCGCCGCCGACAGCATCAGCCCCAGCATCAGACTCAATATGACCTTTTTACTTGTCATGGCATCCTGCCTGTCCGGCGGGCTCCGCCCGCACAAAGTAGCTGTCAGGTCTCAGCATTCAGTCAACAGCGTTTAGCGAGGCCGCTCGCGGCCTGTTCCTTCCTGAAACCTGACCGCTGAATGCTCAAAACTTCTATTCCGTCGGCACCGACGCCTGTGGCGTCGTCGCCTTGTTGTCCTCCGCACCGGCCATCATGCTCTGACCCGCGTGCACCGACCAGATATTGTCGAAGCCCGCGCGATTGGACACAAAGAACAGCGCCCCGCTCGGGCCCCACACCGGCTGCGTGTTGGCGTATTTGTCGTTGGTCAGTTTTGTGCGGCCGGTGCCGTCGACGTTGATCATCCAAAGCTCGGCGAACTGCGGCTTGGCGCCCGGCTCGCTCGGGGGGTTCACCACGGTTGTGAACGCCAGCTTCTTGCCATCGGGGCTCCACGCCGGCGATATCACCGCCGCGTTCGTCGCCACCGCGATTTCCGTCGGGTGCATGCCTTCGCCATTCACATAGTCGATGGTCCACACGCTGAACGTCCGCGTGCCGCGGAAGCGGGCGCGCTGGAAGGCGATCTTCTTGCCATCGGGGCTGAACGTGGGGAACAGGCCGAAACCGATGAACTTGCGTCGGGCGGTGTTCTCGACGTCGATGACGACCATTTCCCACTGCCCGCTCTGCGTGCCCAGACTCGAAAAGACGATCTGCTTGCCGTCGGGCGACCAGCTCGGGTGCAGCTCCTGACTCGGGTCATTGGTGAGCTGCACCGGCGCGCCGCCATCGACGCCCTGAACGTAGATGTCCCAGTTGCCCGCCCGATCGGACGCGAAGGCGATCTGCTTGCCATCGGGGCTGAAGGCGGGCATCACATCGTTGCCGGGGTCGTTGGTGAGTTGCGTCGTGGTGTTGCCGTCGACGCGCTTCAGATAAATGTCAGCGGTCGCGCGATGGCGGGTCGAAGCGAAGACGAGCCATTGACCGGTCGGGTCGATGTTCACGTCATAGTCGCTGCCTTCGCGGCTGAAGGTGACCTGGCGGAGGTTATCGGAAGCGTCGGTGGGGTTGGCGCCCTTTTCCGAGCCGGGCAGTTCGCCCCACAAGCTCAGCCGCCCGGCGATGGGGCGGATCGAGGCGTTGTTCGGATTGGCCGGCTCGACGCCCGCCGCGGCGGGGGAGGGCTCCATGAACGCCGGGTTGACCGGTTCAGCGGCGGCGACCGGTGCCGACGCGATCGCCGGGGCAGGGGCCGGGGCGGCCGTCGCGGGAGCCGGGGTCGCCTTCACGACGCTCGTTCCCGGCTCATCGCTCAACGCATATCGGCCCGCCGCCGAGTGCGAAGTGGTGCAGGCCACGGGGGACGTCAGAAGCGCGAGCAGCGCGGAAATTTTCAGGGCATGTCCGTTCATGTTCGACCTCCGCGCCAAACACAGCGCACTTGTGTCATCCTTCTGTCGGCATTCGGGGCGGTGGAACGTTCCGAAAATAACAAGCCGCAGACCCATGCCTGTTATCGGACGAGTTGAGGGGGGGACTTGAGAGAGCGGAGGAAAAACAAGAAGTCAGCGATCAGTGATCAGCGATCAGACATCGCACCCCAGCACAACCCCGTTTAGCGAGGCCGCTTGCGGCCTGCTCTCCTTTTCTTACTTCTTCTCATCAAAAAGCTGTTTGCTCTCGATGATCGCGCGGGACATGTCGGCGAGCGTGCGGCGGGCGTCGCGGGCCTGTTTCTGCAGGCGTTTCATCGCCTCCGCCTCGCCCAGCCGCAGGCGATCCATCAGAATCCCCTTCGCCCGCTCCACCAGCTTGCGGTTCTCCAACGCGACCTTCAATTCCTCGACCTGGCCGGCCAGCGACTTCTGCTCCCGGTACCGGGCCCACGCCACCGTCAGCCCGACGCGCAGTTCGTCGCGCGTAATCGGCTTGACGAGGTAGCCGAACACCCCCGCCTTGACGCTCCGCGCCACGCTCTGCTCATCGCTGTACGCGCTGACGAGCATCGCGGGGATGCCCAGCTCGCTGAAGATCGCTTCCGCGACGCTCAGGCCGTCGATCTTGGGCATGCGGATATCGAGCAGGGCGATGTCCGGCATGTGCGTCCGCGCCAACTCCAGCGCCTTTTCGCCGTCGCTCGCCGGCCCGATGACCTGAATGGACATTTCACGCAACTGGTCCGCCAGACTGGCCGCCAGAAGATGCTCGTCCTCCGCGATCAAAATCTTCGTCGGCAGACCGGGGCGGTCCTCCGACGGCGCAGCCGACCCCTCGATGTTGTCACGCGCATCAGTCATAGTCACAACTCCCATCCCGGATACCATTTGTGTGACCATCATTGCGGGGTGACCATCTTCAGTTCCCACCGGCAATGTCCCTGGAGAGTCTTCGTTCCCAACCGGTCTGCAAGTATAACCGGCAATTGACCCGTTGCAAACCGCAAGTGCTGTAAGACATTCCCTCTATCGACCGCGGGCGTTTCAATCAAGCCATTGTTTGTCCTTGAGCTTGCGCGGCAGGTACTGCTCCGTGATGAAGCTGAAATCCTTGTTCGACAACGCTTCCAGCTCCAGCTTCACCCCCAGACTCAACATCTTCTTGATCTCCTTCTGCCATTCCTTCTTCTGGAACCACTCATAGTTGAGCACTTCCTTGGCGCGGCGGATGTCCTGATCATTGAGCTTGATCGCCACCGTCTTGGGAATGTCGAAGCGCTCCGCATCGAAGGCGCTCATGCCGATGAACCGGGCCGATGGAATCGCCATGCGCTCCGACTCGAACGCCAGATTGATCGACCCCTGCTTGACGACGGAATAGATGTAGTAACCCCACGGGTCGTTATCGACGAGCACGTAGACGGGCAGCTTCAGTTCGTTGTGCATGCGCCAGATCAGACGGCGGACGCCGCGCGGCGGTTGACCGCCGCCGTGGATGATCATGCACTTGTGCTGCTCCCAGTAGCGGTCTTCGCTGAACCGACGCCAGACCGCTCCCTTTTCGATGAGCAGAATGTACTTGGCGGACCCGCGTTTGAATTTGATGATGTCGTCCTCGACGATCGACGGAATCGCCCAGCCCCCCGAACCCATCTTCGACAGGTCGATCGTGTCGCCGTTGTCCTCAATGACCATCGGCCCGACCATCGCGCCCTTCGGTTCGGCGAACAGCCCCAATTCCTCGCGCAGCGCCGCGACCGTCACTTCCAGATCTTCGATGATCGGGTCCGATTCGCTCTGCTCGTCGAAGGTGTTTTCCTTCGTGCCTTCGATGGTGTGCTTGCAGTGGTAGAAGAGGTCTCGGATGCTCGTGGTCTTTTCCTGACGGATCAACTCGCTGCAGCCGGAGGCGATCAGCGTCGTCTGCATGAATTTCTTGGCTTGACCGAGATTGAAGAAGCTCCGCCGTTGCGTATTGTCGCCCATGCGGATGAGCCGCGATTTGGAATCGAAGCTCACGTTCGACAAGGCCCGCGTCGGTATGTCCACGCCCGGATCGTTCTCCTTGCCCACCTGCTTGGCGATGTCGTCCGCCATGCCCACCAGCTTCGCCGCCGTATCGCCCGGCCGCCGCTTGGAGCGCACAATCTTGATCTTTTTGGTGGGTGCAGACGCCGGCGCCGCCTTCGATTTTGTGGTCTTCTTGGCCATGTTGGTTTCCTTACCAATCGATTCGCAAACCCCCAATCTATCCGCTCATCCGCCTTTCGTCACCTTCGCCCACGTATTCATCCCGAGCTCAAACGCCCCCATCGTCAGCCCCGCCTCCCCGAACCGCGTCTCCCGCATCACCCCCCGAATCGTCCCCCGGCTGTAACTTCCGACATGCTCATCGATCTCCACCGCGCTGACGAGCCCCATCCACTTCATCACGCTCAGCATCGGCCCCGTCCAACCCGCCGGGGTCGTCAGAATGTAGCACCCGCCGGGGCGCAACACGCGGTGAATCTCGTCAATCAGACCGATCAGCCGTCCGCGCTCGATGTGCTCGAACACCGCCAGCATCGTCACCACCTCAAAATGCCCGTCCTCAAACGGCAGCGCCGCATCCGCATGAGCATCGAACCGGCCAATCCGCAGCGGTTCGATCTCGAACGTCGCCACCTTGTCCAGTCCGTGCTTTTCGCGGAATTGCGTATGCGTCAGAAAATACGGCACGGACCCGCAGCCGATATCCAATAGCCGCCCATCGCGCAGCCCCGGCGGAATGAGTCGGTCCGCCATCGCCGCCCGGCGATGGGCCAGCCACGTCTCCAGCAACCCCTTCCCGCGTGTCACACTTGTTGGCTGCATCGTTTTCCGGTACATCCTCGCAATAGGTCAACGCATGAGGTTATCCGTCGTCATGCCCGTGTACAACGAAGCCGCGACGATCCGCCGGGTCGTCGAGCGGGTCCGCGCCGTCGGGCTGGACATGGAACTGATCATCGTCGACGACGGCTCCACCGACGGCACGCGCGACGAACTGGCCAAAATCGCCGCTGAAATGACCGATCTACGCGTCATCTATCACGACCATAACAAGGGCAAAGGCGCCGCCCTCGCCACCGGGTTCAAACATGCGACCGGCGAACTGGTCATCATCCAGGACGCCGACATGGAGTACGACCCCGCCGAGTACCCCGAGCTGATCAAGCCCATCGTCGACGGCAACGCCGACGTCGTCTTCGGCTCCCGCTTCATCTCCAGCCACCCGCACCGCGTTCTCTACTACTGGCACTCCGTCGGCAACCGGCTCATCACGCTGTTCTCGAATATGTTCACCAATCTAAACCTGACCGACATCGAAGTCTGCTACAAGGTCTTCCGCCGCGAGATCATTCAGGGGATCACCATCGAGGAAAACCGCTTCGGCTTCGAGCCCGAGATCACGGCGAAGATCGCCAGGATGCGCTGCCGCGTCTATGAAGTGGGCATCTCCTACTCCGGCCGCACCTACGCCGAAGGCAAAAAAATCGGCTGGCGCGACGGCGTGCGGGCGCTGTGGTGCATCGTCAAATACAACCTCTTGACCTGACCCCGCACCGGCGCGGCAAGAGAGCGCTTTTTTGACCTTGCCGTGCGCCCCCGATATTTCATCAATATCGTCGTTTTCCGCGCATCACCCTGACGCAAATCGCGCATGGGCGCGCCCGTGCGCACCGGCGCACCGGGGTCGGGCGCGCCCATGCGCGCTTTTTCAGAACTTATAACCGCAACGCGACACCCCCATGCGATTCGCGCCGCGCCCGTGCGCCTTTTGCCGCGCCGGTGCGCGAAAAGCGAAACGCCTGTGCGCCGAACACCCCTGCACGACCATCAATTCAAACGCCAAGACCCCGACCCCGAAGTGGCCGGTCATATGGGAGGGCGCATCGGTCGCTCACTTCGCCGACCCATTCCGGGTCGGGGTTCGCGGCCGGTCCGCAGTGATTTGTGTCTTGCATTCATGGAGGGGCCGATCGATGACCGGGCCTGCGCGACTATCGCGCGGCGAGCGGCGCCTTCTGAACGTCCGGGTAGGCGTAGAGTTGTCCTTGCGGCGACCGATAGAATCGCGGGTGTTCGTGAAAGGTGGGACTGAACATGCTCATCGTCAGATCCAGTCCCGCGACGCGAGTGCCGGTGATGTCCAAGATCGAGGGAGAGATATTGGTGATGCTCAGCTTCTTTGCAGCGTTGTGTTTCACCGCGGCGCATTTTTCGGGAGAGTCGTCTTGGAGCTTCCTGGAGCACCATATGAACGCCGCCGTGCGAAGGTCGTACTGAGTTCCAATATCGTGTCCATACAGGCGCCGACCGTCATCGCCCAGATTCTCTCCGTGATCCGACACGTACATCACCAGCGCCCGGGAATTGCGGGTCTCCACCGTTTTGATCACCTGCGAGATCAGGTCATCGGCGTACAGCACGCTGTTGTCATACGTGTTGATGAGCGTCTCTTTGCGTGTAGCGCCTGTTTCGGGGTACTTTGCGAAATTCTGAGGATAGCGCAGGGAATAAAGAAAATGATTGCCGGTGGTGTGGAGCACAATAAACAGTTTGGCGGGCTTTTTGTGGGTTGAAAGGATTTGGGCAAGGTCATCCACGAGCACGCCGTCGAGCTTGCGATCATAGAAGCGCGTCACATCCGATTCCGCGGCGATCTGATAGATGATGCCGGACCAGGGCGTGATCGCTTGCGTGGTGAGCCAATATGTTTCGAATCCGGCTTCTTTGAAAGCGCTGACAATGGAGCGTTGCGATTCGACGGCGTCCCAGTCTTCGACGGGCGCCAGACTCAACATCGACGGGACGGCTCCGCGCGTCGACGGAGCGGTCGAGACGACGTCGGGAAGCGTGAGAAATCCTGGGATTTTCTCGATGTTCGGCGAGGTGGGGCGGTCGTAGCCGTTAATGGACCAGTGGTCCGGGCGCGAGGATTCGCCGATCATCAGGATGTAGATTTCGTCGCCTTTCACATTCGATCTGGCGACGTCGAACTTATAATCGAGCCGTTCCCTCAGATGTTGCGAGGTGACCAGATACATTTGGAGACTGGCGCTGGACTGAAAGATCACGCCGAATGGGCTGCTCATGTCGTGATTGACGACGTCGAGGCAGGCCCGCGACAGCGTCTTTTTCCCCTGGCACCTGATTGTGTCCGCGCCGATGACAACCAGATAGCTCAAGGCGATCACCGCCACGGTGCATGCACGGATGCGGTGGGATGTCTGGACTTGGACGTTGCGAATCGCCCACAGGCCGACGGGATAGAGCACGCCCAGTCCGAAGAGGACGAAACAAATCTGCAGCCGGTACGTGCGGAGAAATTCCCCGCTGTCACCGAAGTCGGTAAAAGCCGTCATGATGTAGCCGCTGGACAAACGGGCTTGGAAATTCAGGACGAGAAACAGATCGGCGGTCGTCGTGAGATAGAGTGGAAACAACAGGAGGTGAAGCCAGACGGTGCGCCGAAAGAGGATGTGGATGCCAACGATCCATATCAGTGAAACGGCGAGATTCCAGCCCGCGAGCAAGTTGAACTCCACCTGGCTGCGGAGGTGAAGGAAATAAAATGCGATTGGGGACAGCAGGTAGAGCGAAAGCAGGATCGCCCCTACGGCACCCATCGGCGTATATTGCACGCTCAGGATGCCGCAGTTGAGTCGGCGCTGGTGAACATTCAATGTCGTCGGTGTTTGCGCATCCCCGTTGTTTGTCATCGCTGATTCCCCGGTCAGGCCAGATCCGTCGGAAATACGGACCCGGCGCATGAAACTCCGTCGCATGGGTGCCCGGATTTCAATCCAACACGGAAGGCGGCCGCTTCGGATGTGACGGGCGCCCGGAAACATTTCCCACCATGATCGGAATCTACTACATAATTCACACAATGCAAGCATGATGTGAGAAAATGATGATGATGTGTGAGATAGATATTCAATTTGACCGGCCACGCGCTGCGGCCGCACGGCTGTGGGCCTGCAATATATATCTTGCCATCGCCGTTTTATATGCGTTCCGACCGTGTCGGCGGTTTTGCCCCATGCACAAAAGGCAGGTCGAGGGTCTGCCGCGGTCCCGATCCTATATTCGTGGCGTCGGCTGGTTGCTGGCCGGGCCTGTGCGATTTGGATGCACCACCGGTGCGCTTGGACTCCGCGCGTGATCGACGGCGCGGTAGGGTGGGTCAAGCGAAGCGGACCCACCACGCGAGGCGTATGATGTTGCGATGCTCGATCATCGTCCATCGCGACGACGACATCGTTTGAAGAACTCGGGGTCGAGAAATTAATGCAAGGTGGCTTGGTGTGAACGGACGTTCCACACGCATACGCGCCGCTGCAAAATTGAACGTTCATTCGTCTATCGTGGTGGGTCCGCTTCGCTTGACCCACCCTACCTCGCTGCAAGCCGTGCGTATCACGATAACCGAAGCGGCACGGCACGGTACGGTCGAAGTGCCCAAACCGTGGCGACCGGCCGGTGGCGGTGGAGGCCAAATCGGTGAAGCACGATATGATCATGACGGTCGTACCGCTGAGCGTCGAAAGGCGGCAACGCTGACCAACACGTGCCGCCGCATCCGAGAGCCCGCGTCGTGAAGACGATCCATACATTCATCAGCCCGGTGCTCACGATCAGTTTGCTGATTTTCGCAGTCATATGGGTGACCGCGCACGGCGTCGTCAACTTCGGCCCCTGCGGCCCGACCGACCTCGGCGGCGTCCTCTGGCTGATCGGCGATCTGGTTGCCCCATACGGTATACTGGTCGGCTTGGCGCTCTCGCTGGTTAAAACCGCCGACCATTTCGCGCGATCGCCTCGTCAGTAACATGTCCGAAGCCACTATCTTGCGTCCAGCAGCATCCACTCACCAGATGGTGCCAAGTCAATTTCATGCCTGATCCGCCGTGTTGACTCCTTGCCGTCTTCGCCCTTGATCACGACTGTGCTTGTCGCTTTCCAACTGTACGGATTATCGGGTCGGTTTGGCTCAATAGCGTCGATTGTAAATTTCAGGAGTTTGGCATTGCGCAGATCGAATGTCCTGAAGTGCTTATCCGTGTCCGTGTCATGCATCCATTGAAGAAATCGATCCGCCAACTGTCTTTTTGCCTCTGGCGTGCGATCTATTGGTGTCCGCGCAGATGGGTCTCTCGGTGCGATCAACCATGTGCCGTCGTCGGATTTTAATATCATGTGGTGTAATTGCGTCGTACTCGTTTGACCCTTTTCTTTCTCAGTTTCAACCGTGGTCGTCGACCACCAGCCCAAGAGACCCTTATGCTCAATTTTAAGATCAAGAGTGTCAATCGAGTATTTCAATAGTTTTGCACCGATCAATTCATCGGGTAGAAAAAGCGGCTCTACTTCCTTGCCCTCCGACCAATCGTGAAATTTTGATTCGAGTTGCTTTCGGGCCTCGACCGTATTCTTGCCGCTTTCATCCGCGGGTTGTTGAAGGGTGTCCACCGACGGCGTGTCAATCCGCTCTGCGGGTTGCTGCTCAGATGCGGCCGCCGGCGGCACCGTCGTGACAGGAATCGGAGCCACGGCACCACTTTCCTTTTTGCATCCGGACATGGACAACAACGTGACGCAGAACAGGACGAATGATTGGTTGAGTTTCACAGGGGCCGTCCCTTCGTTTCGGGGAGATGGCGTAAGTGCCGTAGTCTTATCAGGTCCATGATATAAAGAGCAGGTTGATGACCTGCCATGCGCGACTTTCAAGGCGTGGTCAGGCCGCTTATGAGCGGCAGGGCACGGAGGCGGACATTGCGTTCGGTGATGGAGACGACCGCGCCGCGGGCGAGTTCGTCGGCGGCCTGATTCGCGACGCCCAGGATGTGCGCGGCGGCCTGGTCGCGGTTGAGTTCAGGGATTCGGATGCGGATCACGGAAGGATGCGCAGCGCCGCTCTCGTAAAGAAGACGATGGAAATCGCCGTCGTAGGTCACGATCACGGCGGCTCGCTGGATCGCTTCGACCATGATCCGCTGATCATCCGCGCGAGCCATCCCCAGCGCACCAACATGCTCGGCTTCGTGACCGGCGTCGATGAGCAGTTGAACGATCGAGCGGGCAACACCCTGATCGAGAAGGAATCTCACGAAGCGGGTCTCAACTCGATGATGCGATCTTCGAGCGTGGCGGCGGCATAGGCGAGGGCCTGGCGAATGTCTTCGTCTTCGAGTTCGGGATACTCCTTGCGGAGCTCGGCGCGATCGGGGTAGACGGCGAGCGCTTCAAGGACGCGCCGGACGGTCAGGCGCATGCCTCGGATGCAGGGCTGGCCGTTCATCATTTTCGGGTCGGATGTGATGCGGTCGAGTTCCATGTCGCAGCTCCGCGCGGGATCGGGACTGTCGTATTGTATCGGCGTTTGCGGGGCTTTTCGCGGGATGGACTTGTCACGCGGATACCACGCTTTGGGAAGCACGCCGCCCGTTCGACGGGCTCACGGCAAGAAGCGGCGTCGCTAAACGGGGGGCGGGGGTCAGCGTTGGACGGGTTTGAGGGAGGCGAGGTAGAGGGTGTTGGCGGCGGGGTTGTTGGCGGGTTGGAGTTCGATTTTTTCGATGGGCTTGGCGGGGTCGAATTTTGCGCCCGCTTTGCGGAGGTCGTCGAAGGCGAGGAAGTGGGTTTGCCAGTCGGCGGCGACTTCGATCGTGCCTTCGTATTTGGATTTGTCGGTGGTGTAGATTTTGACGGTGAGTTTGACGGGGTGGTCGGCTTTGGCGTGGAGGGCGAAGGCGGCGAAGTCTTTGACGTTCAGGGAGCCGAAGTAGAGGCCGATGCCGATGTAGGCGGGGTTGCCTTTGTGTTCGTAGGTGATCTGGCGGACGGGGTAGCCGAGCGTGGCATCATCGACGGGAGCGCTTTTGTATTTCGATTCGGGGTTGTTGTAGTGGTAGGACTCGGGGTGATCGGAGAAGAGGTAGGCCCCCGGAGTCGGCGCGGGGGGGAGGTGCGACACGTCGATGGCGACGTCGGCGGGGCGCTGGCGGTCGCCGGCGTACCAGTCGAGGACCTGCATCTGCGGGCGGTCTTTGCCATCGCGGGGCTGAACGGAGACGGGGTATGACCCGAACCACGGGCCGGCGGCCCAGTAGGTTCCGCCGAGGTTGTGGGCTTTCATTTCGGCGATGAAGCGGTCGAGGACGACGAGCCAGCGGGGGTCGTTGTCGGGGACGCCGAACTCGCCGATGAACCCGCGGGCGTGATGTTCGTCGAGCCATTGGATGAACGGTTGCAGACGCTGGACGCCGGTGTCGGGGCTCACGGATTTGTCGTCATAGTGCCCGCGGTAGGTGCCGGAGTTATCTTTGTCGAAGTATTGATGAGCTTCGTAGACGAAGTTGTCGGCGGGGTCGTGAATGTCGAGGTTGGGGTTGACCTTCGGCCACCAGTGAGCACCGGCGTAGCCCTCGCCGCAGACGGCGATGGTGTGGTTCATGTCAACGGTGCGGATGGCATCGACGGCGGCTTGCGCGGCGGCAGGCCAGAGGCCGTTGGTCCCGTGCGGTTCGTTCATGATGCTGTAACCGAAGACGGCGGGCTCGGATTTGTAGTGATCGGCGAGCTTGCGCCAGAAGTCGGCGAAGGCGTCGTTGGGGACGTCGGGAGTGCCGATGACTTTGCCGTTGTAGCGGGCGTAGTTGTGGGCATCGAGGAGCAGGTGCATGCCGCGCTCGCGCGCGAGGGCGACGACGGCGTCGAGACGTTTGAGTTCGGCCTCATCGAGGGGGCCCATGAGCTTGGGCTGCACGCGCTCCCATTTGAAGGGGAGTCGGATGAGGTCGAGGTGCTTGTCGTGAAAGTAGTCGAAGTCTTCGGCTTTGGGGTAGGTGTAGTCGTAGTTGAATCGGCCGGGCATTTTGCCGAACTCGCCGCCGGCGAGGTTGACGCCGATGTGGGTGGCGAGGTCGGGGGTTGGGACGGTGACGGGGGCGGGGGTTTGCGTCGGGTCGGGCTGAGGTGTTGCCGGCGCGGCGGAGGTGGGGGGCGGGGTTTGTTTGGCGCAGGCGGAGAGCAGGAGCAGCACGGCGAGGGTGAGCGGGGGGAGTTTCATCTATGGGAATGTAGGGCGCAGGCACACGATGGACAAGCGCGGGGGCAGCGCCGGAAAAACGCGGGGCGGTGCCCCGCCGCTAAACGGGGGCGATTGTGGTTCAGCGGCGGCGGGTGGGGCGGAAGGCGGCGAGGGCGAGGGTCATGAGGGAGAAGGTGGCGGGCTCGGGGACGGCGGTCAGTTCGACGCCCAGGTCGACGACGACGAAGTCGCCGGAGACGCTGGTGCGTTCGAATTCGAGCGTGACGACGTCACCGGCGGAGACGGCGAGGGCGAGGACGGCATTGGCGCCGCCGGAGCCGGCGGAGAATTCGAAGGGTTCGCCGCTGTCGAAGAGGTCGCCGCTGAAGAGCGATCCGCCGGTCAGGAGGGTCCCGTTGAGACGGAGGCGCCAATCGACGCTGCGGTCGATGTCGCGGCCGAGGTAGACGCCGCCGAGGATGTCGATGAGGCCGGCGGAGGGGGCGGTCCAGGTGACGTTGGCCAGTCCGTTGCCGGCGCCGTTGGCGGGGTCGGTGGCATGGACGACGATGTCGCCGGTGACCCAGTCGTGTCCGAAGGTTTCATTGCCGTTGGACTGGAACCAGAAGGGCAAGCGATCGGAGCCATCTTCGGAGCGCGCCCAGCCGGGCTGATCGGTGGCCCATCCGCCGATCATCTTCTGCCATGCATCGACATGCGGCAGGGCGTTGGCGCCTTCATTGAGGGACCAGGGGCCGTTGGGATTGGCCGACTCGGACCAGTCGGTCTTGAGATTGAAGAGGACGGCCTGAGCGGGGGAAACCGCGAGGACGGAGGCAATGATGGCGCACGCGAATGTGAAAGTCTTGATCATCCGAATCACCCTCTGTGTAGGTGAGGCGATTTTACATGGGAGATGGCGCGGAATGCAAGGGAAATCGCGGATTGGGGGGCGGGGTACCAGACGCATCGCGGCGAATCGCCGCTCAGCGTCGGCGTGGCGGGATGTGCGGTCAATGCGTTGCATCGGGGGCGGGGGGCGGGTACAAAATGGGGCCCCGTTCGGTGCAAAGTAAACTCATCGAGGTATTCCCCAATGGCTGTGCCTTCCGTCAAGCAACTCAAGACCGTCAAGAGCAATGTGTCCAAACTCGCCGCCGCGGCGCTGGAGTCGAGCGGCGGACTGCTGCGGCTGGCCCCGTGCTGGGTGCCCCGCTCGTTTTTGCAACCGGGCCTGCGGCTCAAGCTCGATCCGAAGGACACGTACGCGTTCGGTCTGGACCGCGGCGGGATCGACGAGCGCTGGTTCGGGTCCACGACCGAAGCGGCGAACGACAATCGCACGCCCGATGAGGGATTGAGCTATGTCGTGCATGAAGGTCAGCGGTGCACGCTGCGCGATGTGGTGTCGGAGATGGGCAGCGCGATCATCGGCGAGAAGATCTGGAAGCAGTACAAGAAGTGGCCGGTGTATTCGAAGTTCTTCGACAACATGGGGCCGATCCCGCATCACATGCACCAGAACGCGGCGCAGGCGAAGCTCGTCAAACAAGAGGGCAAGCCCGAGTCGTATTACTTTCCGCCGCAGCACAACAATGTGGGCAACAATTTTCCGTACACGTTCATGGGGCTCGAGCCCGGCACGACGCGCAAGCAGGTGCGCGACTGCATCGCGAATTGGAACAAGGGGGACAACGGGATTCTGAATCTGAGCCGGGCGTATCGCTTGCAGCCGGGGACGGGCTGGCTGATTCCGCCGTGCATTCTGCACGCCCCCGGAAGTCTGTGCACGTACGAGCCGCAGTGGGGCAGCGACGTGTTCGGGATGTATCAGAATCTTGTCGAGGGGCGGAGCGTGCCGTGGGCGCTCTTGGTGAAGGACATGCCCAAGAGCAAGCACAAGGACATCGACTTCATCGTCGATCAGCTTGACTGGGAAGGCAACTGCGATCCGAACTTCAAGGACAATCACTACCTTGAGCCGATCGCGGATACGCAGGACGAGGCGCACGTCGACAAGTGGATCGTGTACGGGCGCATCAAGAAAGTGCAGTATTTCTCGGCCAAAGAGCTGACCGTCATGCCCGGCCAAAAGGTCACGATCAAGGACAAAGGCGCGACGAGCGTCATCGTCGTGCAGGGCGAAGGCAAGGCGAACAACCTCGTGCTCAACTGCCCCAAGCTGATCGGGTTCCATGACCTGACGGAAGACGAATTCTTCGTCACCGAAAGCGCGGCGAAGGCGGGTGTGACATATGAGAATACGTCCAAGACGGAGCCGCTGGTCATGCTGCGTTACTTCGGCCCGGAGGTGAACCCGCAGGCACCGGCGATCGGGGACTACAGGAAAGGCAAGTGAGCGATATGCATCGACGCTGGATGATGATCGCATGGATGGGCGCGGCTTCTTCCCCCCTCCCTTTGAGGGAGGGGTTGGGGGAGGGTGAGGCGCATCAGTCGAATGTGCATCAGCATCGAAGCGGGCGCGGCATGGGGCGTATACGATTCACCCCCACCCTACCCTCCCCCTCAAGGGGGAGGGAGTTGGCGGCGGGCGCTCGACTGGCATGGGCGGCGGTTGTGTTGATGCTCATGATGATTTCGCCGCTGCGCGCGGCCGACGAACCCGGCGTCGATGCGGACCAAGTCTCGGCGGCGACGGCGCTGTCGCGCGGGCTCAAGAGCTTGTATGGCGGGCGCGGGCTCGAGTTCGCCGATGCCATTGATGCGACGTCGCGCAAGGCGTTTCTCGATCGGTACACCGAGGACATGAAGAAGCTGCTCCGCCAGCTTAACGATCTGCCCGAGTCGGCGAAGATGGCGGACTTCGTCGGGGCCAAGCAGGATGCGCTGATTCATGTGGACCCCGGCGCGGTGGTCGTGCAGGGGGGGCGGGCGAAGGTGCTGCTGCGGTTTGACGCGGCGCATCTGGAGGAATGGCTCATGGCCACCGAGGCGAACAATACGTATGTGCGCCTGGCCATGCTGTCGATCAAAAACGGCAAGCCCGCGCCAACGGCGGAGGGCATCGTCAACCGGCTCTTCGCCGCCGATTCCCCGGCCTGGGCCGACATCCGCAAACGCGCTCAGTTGATGCGCGAACACAACATCAACCCCGCCCCCGCCATCGTCGAGCTCGTCCGCGAGTCCGACGGCTGGAAACTCGACTGGGGAAAGTATCAGGAGGATGTGAAGGTGCTCAGCGAGAAGATGAAATCGGTTGAAGGCAAATGACCAATGACCAAGCACCAATGACCAAGGTAATGAATCAATGTCTGAAGGCGGGGCGGACAGTTCGGGGGAGCCGCGGTTTGATCTGGCGGAGCGGACGGCGGTGTTCGGCGAGGCGGTTATCGAGTATTTGCGAAAGGTTCGACGCGATGCGATCACGACGCCGCTGATCGGACAACTGGTGCGGTCGGCGACGAGCATCGGAGCCAATGACGACGAGGCGGACGAGGCGACGACGAAGAAGGACTTTCGATATCGGATCGGAGTCAGTAAAAAGGAGGCACGTGAAACCAAACGCTGGTTGCGAATGATGGCGGCGGCTTCGCCGGATCAGCGCGACGACGCTCGCAAACTCTGGAAGGAAGCCAACGAGCTGCATCTGATCTTCGCCGCAATTTATCGTAAGACAAAAATCGACGAGTGATTCTGCCTTTCGTCATTCCCTTGGTCATTGGGATTTGGTCATTGGTCATTCATCCAAACGGAGCATTCAAATATGAGCGGACAACACAACTACCCGAAACTGCACAACGCCATGTGGCCCGGTCTTGTCGGCAAGGAGCCGGGGACGGATCATCCGCCGATTTCGCTCGATCGCATGCTCGAATTGACCGCCGCGGCCGAGGTCAACGGGCAGAAGTTCGAGGGCGTCGACCTGTTTCTGTTTCATCCGCACACCGACCCGGACGCGAGCGAGGATGATCTTCGCAAGATGGCGGACAAGATCGCTTCGTACAACCTCAATGTCGGGTCGCTGGTCGCGCCGGTCTGGCCGGGCACGGTGGGAGCGTCGGCGATGGGCTCGGAGGAGGATCGCAAGAAGTTCGTGCTGGCGGTGAAGAAGGCGTGCCGCATCGCCAAGATCTTCAACGAGCACGGCGTGCGGAAGTACGGTGTCATCCGCATCGACTCGGCGACGCCCGCGGCGGCATGGGACAAGGACCCCAAGGGGGGCACGGCCAAGATCATCAAGACGTTCAAGGAAGCGGGCAAGATCGCGGCGGATGCCGGCGAACGTCTCGCGGCCGAAGGGGAAATCTGCTGGGCGGGCATGCATTCATGGAAACAGATGCTGCGCACGCTCGAAGGCGTCGGCATGCCCGAAACCGTCGGGTTCCAGGCCGACCTCGCTCACACCTACCTCTACCTGCTCGGCTACAACGCGGAGCAGGATGCGCTGCTCAAGCCGGGTTACAGCAAGGACGAATTCTGGGCGGCGTACAAGACGATGACCGAGGCGCTGCGGCCTTGGACGATCGACTTCCACGTCGCGCAGAACGACGGCGAAGTCCACGGCACGGGGTCGCATGACAAGACCGGCAAGCACTGCCCCGCCGACGACAAGAACGGCAAGGTCGACATCGTCGCCTGCTCGGGTTACTGGCTCAAAGGCGCCGCCCATCGCGGCGTGCAGCACATCTGTTGGGACGGGTGCATGTTCCCCAACAAGATGCTCGAGACGCCCAAGACATGGAACACGATCCTCGCGAAGATGATCGAAGTGCGCAACGCGCACGGCTGGTCCAAAGGCCCGGTCAAGGGCCAGCCCGCCGCTTCGTGCAGCGCGGCCCACAACACCATGTGCATCAGCGTCGGCGACCGCAAGCCGGTCCGCATCGGGCTCATCGGCACGGGCTTCATGGGCCGCACGCATTCCAACGGATACCGCAAGGCGATTACGTTCTTCAACACCAAGCATGTGCCGGTGCTGCAAGCCGTCTGCGCCCGCAGCGAGGACAAGGTCAAGGCCTTCGCCGAGCAGTGGGGCTACGCCAGCTACGAGACCGACTGGAAGAAGATCATCGAGCGCAGCGACATTGATGCGGTCGATATCTGCACGCCCAACGACTCGCACGCCGAGATCGCCATCGCGGCGGCGAAGGCGGGGAAGATGATTCTGTGCGAGAAGCCGCTGGCGATGAATACCGAGCAGGGCAAGAAGATGGTCGAGGCGGTGAAGAAGGCGAAGGTGCCCAACACCGTCTGGTACAACTATCGCCGCGTGCCGGCGGTGACGCTCGCCAAGCAGCTCATCGACGAGGGCCGGCTCGGCAAGGTCTTCCACTACCGCGCCCAGTTTTTGCAGGACTGGACCATCAACGCCGACCTCCCGCAGGGCGGCGCGGCGCTGTGGCGGCTCGATGCGAAAGCCGCCGGGTCCGGCGTGACCGGCGACCTGCTCGCCCACTGCATCGACTCGGCGATGTGGCTCAACGGCGGCATCAGCGAAGTCTCCGCCATCACCGAAACCTTCATCAAGGAACGCACGCATCAACTGACCGGCAAGGTGCAGAAGGTCACCATCGACGATGCGTGCATCTTCATGTGCCGCTTCGCCAACGGGTCGCTGGGCGTCTTCGAATCGACGCGCTACGCCCGCGGGCACAAGGCCAAGGACACGCTGGAGATCAACGGCGCCAACGCCTCGATCGCATGGGACCTGCACGATCAGCATCGCCTCCAGTACTTCGACTACGCCGACGAGGGCATCGTGCGCGGCTGGCGCAATGTGCACGTCAGCGATGGCGATCAGCCCTATCACAAGAACTGGTGGGTCCCCGGTCTTCAGATCGGCTACGAGCACACGTTCGTGCACCAGGTCGCCGACTTCATGAAGAGTCTGGACGAGGGCAAGCCGTGCCATCCGACGTTCGCCGACGCCCTCGAAACGCAGAAGGTCTGCGACGCCGTGCTCAAGAGCGCCAAGACCGGCAAATGGGAGAAGACCGGCGTCAAATGGGAAGGGTAATGCGTTTGTGCATCTTCCGAGGCGGGGGGACTTAAGTCCCCCCGCCTTCTCGATTAAGAAGCACCCCGCCCCGCGCGGGGTGTTTTTTTGCGCCGATTTCGGAAAATGTCATTCAGGATTCCCCCGCGGCGCGCCATCTTTCTATGGAGGCCCGATTCGAATGAGTGACGCCCCTCAATTGCCGCACGCCGCCGACGACCATGAGCTTTTCATGCGTCTGTTCGCCGAGCAACACCGCCGGCTCCATCAGTTCATCGCCTCCCTGACGCCCAATCGCACCGTCGCCGAGGAAGTCTTCGCCGAGACGAGCGTGGTGCTCTGGCGGGACTTCGCCTCGTTCGACCGGACGCGCGACTTCGGGGCCTGGTCGCGCGGCGTGGCGCTCAATCAGATTCACAAGGCCCGCCGGTCCTTCCGTGATCCGCGCCTGCTCTTCAATGACGAACTGGTCGCGCACCTGGCCGAGGATCACGAGCGCTGTGAGCAAATCTCCGATCAGCGCCGGGCCGCGCTGTCCGGCTGTCTCGCCAAGCTGCGCGACACCGACCGCGACCTGATCCATCGCTGCTACGACGCCCAGACGACCGTCGAGCGCGTCGCCCGGGAGATTCAGCGTCCGGCCGGTTCGCTGTATCACGCCCTCTCGCGCATCCGCCGCGCGCTCTTTGAATGCATCGAGCGCTCCATCCGCACCGAGGGCCGCGCGTAATGGAACCCCGCCTCGAACAGTTCGCCGACCTGATCCCGCTCATCGACGCCATCGCCGACGGCCGGGCGACGCCCGACATGGTGCTCGCCCTGTCCAACAAGCTCTGCACGCCCGAAGCCCGGCACTTCTATCTCGATTACCTTGCCGTGCATCACGAACTGGGCTGGCACGACGACGTGCCCGCCGCGATCCTGACCGATGAACCGAGCGACGATGTCGACGACCCTTCGACAACGTACCGCTTCCCGCTCAAGCCCATTATCGCCGCCGCCGCCGCGATCCTCCTCGCCGTCGGCCTCTACTTCGCCTTCCTGCCTTCCACTCCGCAATCCACACTCCCCGATTCACACTCCGATCCCTCCTCCGTCGCGATGATCTCCGACCTGTCCGGCGACGCGCAGTTCGCCAATGCGACCTACGCGCTGGGCGCGGAACTGCCGCCGGGGGAGATATCGCTGATTTCCGGCCGGGCGCAGATGATGTTTAGTTCGACGGCGGTCGTCGATCTGAGCGGGCCATGCCGTTTTGAGATGATCGGCCCCAATCGTGGTCAACTGACGGAGGGCATCCTTGAGGCCTACGTGCCCGCCGCCGCCCACGGGTTTACGATTGATCTGCCAAGCGGCGTACAAATTGTGGATCTGGGCACACGTTTTGAAGTCATCGTCGGACGCGACGGCGGGCCGACGCTGATGCGCGTGATTGAAGGGCGCGTCGCGGTGAATAGGAGGCGGGCGCCGGAGCAGGTGCTCACGCCCGGTGAGTTATGGCGGATCGATGCCGACGGCGCGATACGACAATCCGCCCCCCGGCCGATCGTCACGGACGAGGGCGCGGCGACGCCCTTTGATGTTCGACTCCCCGGCTCGGGCGCCCGTCTGGGTCAGGTCGACCCGCATCTGACGATGGGTCCGCGCGGCCTGCTGATGCACTCGACGATGAGCGATCTGCGCGGCGCGACGAATCTGGACGAGGGGCAATACCCGGGCATCGACCTGCGCCGACTCGGCGAAGAGGCGGGCGACGCGAACGTGCATATCGAAGCCGTTTTTGATCAGTTGCCGAAGGCGACGCGCGACTTTGACGGTTACGGTCTGTTCGTCGGCACTTCGACGAACGCAGTCATCCGGACCGGCGTGCTTCACTGGGATCGACGCCGGGCGTTCAGCGTCGCGACCGTCGACGGCGGCGATGTCGATCTGGCGGACGTGCCCGAAGATCGGATCGCGATCAACGCTGATGGCGAACTCGTCGTATCGCTGGAGCGGACGGCGGGGGTGTGGACGGCGCACGTGGGCGGGGCGGCGCTCAAGGTCAATTCGAATGCGATCGCGAACGTCGCGGCCAATGCGCCGATCGTGGCGGGCGTGTTCGTCAATCATACCGACCCCGGCCCCGACTCCGGTTTCACGGTCCGACTCAAGCGATTCACGGTGCGCGTGGGAATTCAGGAAATGACGTGGTCCAGTTCCAAAACCACTGATTCAACCGAAAAGGAATGACGAAATGAACCGCATCCGCAAACTGTCCGTCAATCAATGTGCAATCTTCGCTGTTCTGATGTTACTGGCCCCAGCGGTCCAATCGCACGGTGCGGTCACGGTGACGGCGAGTCTGACCGCGCCGACGGTCGACGGGGCCGATCAGGCCTACCTGCCCGGCAACATCGACGACGCGTTCAACATCGACGGCGACGGCAACACCGCCAACGGCAACTCCGGCGCCAACGACGGATCAACCTACATCGCCAACGATCGTCCCGCGATGGGGCAGACGTTCACCACCGGCTCCAACCCGCTGGGCTACACCCTCGACGCCGTCACCCTCCGTCACGTCCTGTGGAACGTTTTCGAAGCCAATGGCACCTTCTACGACATCCAGAACGGCGATACATTCGAGCTTCAGATCGGCAAACTCACGGGCTCGACCAAAAGCGCGCTGTTCACGACCAATGCCGCGACTTACTCCGGTTCGGCCATCGTGGGAGCGGGCACCAGCGGCACGGGCAACTATCTGACTTTCAACGTCGCCTCAACGGGGCTGACCACGCTCGCGCCCAACACGACCTACTATTTTGAGGTTGCGCCCGAAACCGGCGCGCCGTTCTTCGAGACCAGCGGCACCAGCGCCGACGGGTACGCCGGCGGCAACGCCTACCGCGGCAGCGCCAACGGCGCGATCAACTCCAACTACACCGCCCTGACCGGCGACCGCGCCTTTCATGCCAACCTGACGGCCGTGTCAAGCTCGAGCGCCCCCGCCAGCTACGAGCCGTTCAGCATCGCCGGCGGATACAGCGCCGGTTCGCTGGCCGGCCAGAACCCGACCGTCAGCGGTTACAGCGGTGCATGGGCGGGCAACGACTTCGGCACGCAGCGCCCGCCTGTGGTGGCCGGTTCGCTCGACTACACCGATCCGCTTTACCTGCCCGAGACCGGCGACAAGGTCGCGGTTCCGTTCAGCAACACCCCCGGCAATATCGACGTCTCCAACTCCGGCCGCGTCTTCCGGCTCTTCGACGCGGCGCATACCGCCACTGATGCGACCACCAGTGTGCGCTACCTGAGCTTCCTCTTCCAGAGCGGCAATCAGAACACCAACGGCGGGACGACCTACCAGACGCTGGCGCTGTATGACGGTAGCACCACGCCCGACGCCAACCGGAACTTCGACGCCGGCCTCGTCAGCGGGGCGGGCGGCGGTCTGCAATACGGATTCGGCGTCGATAATGCCTACACCAGTCTCGGCGTCGCCTCCAATACCGCCGTTCACCTGTTCGTCGTCCGATTCGCCCTCAGCGCGACGGCGGGCATGGACAGCGTGACGGTCTGGCTGGACCCGACGCTCGGCGCCGGCGATCCGACCGGCGGCGTCACGATCGGCGGACTGAACCTCACATGGGATCGATTGGCGCTGTCGGACTACGACGAGAATTCCGCCGCGTGGGACGAAATCCGCTGGGGTGCCACCTTCAACAGCGTCACCATCGCCGTCCCCGCGCCCGCGGCCCTGCCGGCCGGACTGGCGCTGATGGCGCTGAGCGGTCTGCACCGCCGTCGCAAATGAGAGGGCTTGTCTGACCCGAGCGTTCGGGCGGCGAGAGCCGTCCGTCCGCCTTTGATTCGATTTTGCATCACAAGGAATCCCGCCATGCGACGACAGGCCTTTACGATCATCGAACTGCTCGTCGTGGTGGCCATCATCGCCGTGCTGATCGCGATTCTGCTGCCGTCGCTTCAGAAGGCGCGCGACGTGTCCAAGTCGGTCGTCTGCTCGACGCATCTCAATCAGTTGAACCTCGCCACCGTGCTTTACTCGGTCGACTACCAGAGCCAATTGCCTTCGCCGCGCGAATGGGTCGACAACTCGATCGCGTGGTTCGATTCGTGGAAGACCCCCGCGTCGGTCCGGCAGGGCACGCTCTACAAATACGTCGGGCAGAAGGACAAGCTGTACCTGTGTCCCAAGTTCACCGAGGTCTGCCCCGCGGGCGTCACCCCGGCGTTCAGCTATGCGATGAACATCTACACCATTCTGCCCGGGCAGGTCAGTCCCCAGGGATGGGCCGGCTGTCCGAGCATCCGACGCATCGCCGATGTCCGCACGCCGGCGCGGCTGTTCCTTTTCACCGAGGAAAGTCCGTGGATCGCCTCCGTGTCGATGGTCGCCATCGACGATGCGCTCTTCGCGCCGACGTTCGATCCCAAAATCAGCACCCTGCCTTTCGTCGAAGCGCTGGGCACCTACCACAACGGCTCCGACCTCTACAACGGGACGGGCAACGCCGTATTCTTCGATGGCCACGTCAGCGCGCACCCGGTGGAGGACACCTACGAAATCGGTACGCCCATCAATTTCCGCTGATCGCCTGTGAGGGTTTCCAACGTCTCCATGCGGGCTTACAATGTCCCTTCACCCCGCCTTCCCCACGGAGACAACGCGATGCCCCAACGAATCGTCGCTCTGCTGATCGTGCTAAGTTGTTCGACCACCTTCGCAGACGACGGATTCAAACCCATCTTCAACGGCAAGACGCTCGACGGCTGGTCCGCGCCGGATATGAGCTACTGGAGCGTCGAAGACGGGGCGATCGTGGGCAAGAGCAGCGAAGAACATCCCTGCAGGAAAAATCAGTTCCTCGTCTGGCAGCAGGGCACGCTCGACGATTTCATCCTGACCCTCCAATTCAAAATCACCGGCGCCGACTCGGCCAACGGAGGTGTGCAGATTCGCTCGGGCCTCTGGGCCGACGGTCACGCGGTCGGGTATCAGGCCGACATCGACAAGGCGGGCAAATGGGTCGGCGGGCTGTATGACGAGGAAGGGCGCGGTGTGCTGGCGACGCGCGGGCAGAAGACGATCGTCGGCGAGGACGGCAAGAAGGACACGCAGCAGGTCGGCGATGCGGATCAGCTCATGGCGGCGATCAAGGTCGATGACTGGAACGACTACCGCATCGAAGCCCGCGGCAATCACATCACGCTCTCCATCAACGGCAAAATCACCGCCGAGGTGATCGACAATCAAACCGCCGAGCGCGACCTGACGGGCATTCTCGCGCTTCAGCTTCACAGCGGGCCGGCGATGACCGTGGCGTACCGCGACATTCAACTTAAGCGTCTGCCGCTGACGGATGGGCGCAAGAAGCTGGTGCTCATCGCGGGGCATCCGAGCCATCCGTCCGGCGAGCACGAGTTCAATGCGGGGATCAAGCTGCTGGCGCGCCGGCTCGAAAAGATTCCGACGGTGGCGGTGTCGCAGTATCACGACAACGGGTGGCCCAAGGATCCGACGGCGTTCGACAATGCCGACGCCGTGGTGATCTACGCCGACGGCGGGCGGGGGCATCCGGTCGTCGGGCATGTCGAGGAACTGGACAAGCTCGCGGACAAGGGCGTGGGCATCATGTGCATGCACTACGCGGTGCAGGTCGACGGGCCGGTCGAGCGCGACGCATTCAAAAAATGGATCGGCGGTTTTTACGAGAACGGCTACTCGATCAATCCGCACTGGGACGCGGTATTGAAGATCAACACGCAGCACCCGATCGGCACGGGGATTGTGCCCGCGAAGGTGCATGACGAGTGGTACTTCAACATGCGCTGGCGCGATGATGATGCGAAGACGGTGACGCCGATTCTTGAGGCGGTGCCGGACGACGAAGCGCGGAGCGGCTCGACCGCTTCGCCGCGCGGGCCCAAGAAGCACATCGTCGACGCGTCGGGCCGGTCGGAGATTCTGATGTGGGCGATCGAGCGGCCCGACGGCGGGCGCGGCGTGGGATTCACCGGCGGACATTTCCACAACAACTGGGCCATCGACACCCAGCGCAACGTCGTGCTCAACGCCATGCTGTGGGTCGCCAAGGCGCCGATCCCCGAAGGCGGCGTCAAATCCGAGCCGGTGACGGAGGAAGAACTTAACAAGGATTTGGACAGTAAGAAGAACATGATCCACGTGACGCTGCCCGCCGGCGTGCAATGAAATAGGAACATCGCCGCCGGCGTTGAGGTATAATCCGGCGACGCATTCTCTAACGGAGACTACTCGATGACGCGAACCATGATGCAAGGGATGTGGGTGCTTATGGCGTTGCTCGGCGCGGTGATCGCGCCGCCGGCACACGCGGATGACGAAGCGGGCTTCACGCCGATCTTCGACGGCAAGACCCTCGACGGATGGGACGGCGACCCGCGCCTGTGGCGCGTCGAAGACGGATGCATCGTCGGCGAGTCCACGCTCGAAAAACCCGTCGGGTCCAACACGTTTCTGATCTACACCGCCGGGGAAGTCGGCGACTTCGAGCTGCGCTTCGATTACCGCATCACGCCGATGGACAAGAAGTCCGGCTTCGCCAACTCGGGCGTGCAGTACCGCAGCTTCCGCATTCCCGATGACAAGAACAAATGGCGCATCGGCGGATACCAGGCGGACATGGAGGCCGGCGACACGTATTCGGGCATCCTCTACGGCGAGCAGTTCCGCGGCATTCTCGCCAACCGCGGGCAGAAGACCGTCATCGAATCCAATCACAAGCCCAAGGTCGTCGAGCAGATCGGCGACTCGAAGGAAATTCAGACCCACATCAAGAAGGAAGACTGGAACAGCTACGTCATCCACGCCGAGGGATTTCATTTCGTGCACACGATCAACGGCGTGAAGACGGCCGAGTGCACGGATGAGGACACGGAGCAGCGCCGCGCGACGGGGCTGCTCGCGCTGCAGCTTCATCACGGCACGCCGATGAAAGTCGAGTTCCGCAACATGCGGATCAAGAAGCTGGGCGCGCCGGGCGACGCGGGCGCGGCCGGGGCGACGGGCGAGAAGAAGAAGATCGTCTTCGTGCCGGGCAATCCCTCGCACGGGTACGGATCGCATGAACACCGCGCCGGCTGCCTGCTGCTGGCCGACCAGCTTCGCAAGAGCGGGCTGCCGCTCGACGTCGTCGTCAGCGACGGGTACGGATATCCGAAGGACCCGTCGATCTTCGAAGGCGCGGATACGGTCGTCGTGTATTGCGATGGCGGCGGGGGTCATCTGCTCAACGGGCATCTTCCCGAGTTCGATGCGCTGATGAAAAAGGGCGTCGGGCTCGTGTGCCTGCACTACGGCGTGGAGACGGTCGACGGCGAGCCGGGCGATGCGTTTTTGCGGTGGATCGGCGGGTATTTCGCGGTGAACTGGTCGGTCAATCCGCACTGGCGGGCGGACTACAAGCAGCTCCCGGACCACCCGATCACGCGCGGCGTCGCGTCGTTTTCGACGAACGACGAATGGTACTACCACATGCGCTTCCGCCCGAGCATGGAGGGCGTGACGCCGATTCTCACGGACCTGCCGCCGGCGTCGTCGCTGACGCGCAAGGACGGTCCGCACGAGGGTAATCCGGAAGTGCGCGCGGCGGTGCTCGAGCGTCACGAGCCGCAGCACATGGCCTGGGCCTATCAGCGCGGCGAGGACTACGGCAACGGCCGCGGATTCGGATTCACCGGCGGACACTTTCACTGGAACTGGGGCAACGATCAGCAGCGCAAGCTCGTGCTCAACGCGATTGTCTGGACGGCGAAGATGGACGTGCCCAAGGACGGCGTGAAGACGTCGCCGGTCACGGCCAAGGACCTTGAAGAGAACATCGACGAGAAGCAGCCCGATCATTGGGACTCGGACAAGATTCAGAAGCAGATCGAAGAATGGAACGGCGGAAACAAGGTGTCGGCGACTTCTGAGACGGCGACGAGCACGCAGACGAGCGGCAATGACAAGCCGCTGTTCGTGAGCCCGGTCGTGACGGCGGCGACGCCGGGCCATGCGGTGAACGTGGACGTGGACATCACGGGCGCGAAGGAGCTATACCTGTATGCGACGGACGCAGGGGACGGGATCGGCTGCGACTGGGCCGACTGGGCCGAGCCGCGGCTGGTCAAGGCCGACGGCAGCGAGACGAAGCTGACGACGCTCAAATGGAAGAGCGCGACGACGGGCCACGCCGAAGCGCATGTCGATGCGAACGTCGAAGGCCGGCCGATGTCGGTCGACGGCAAGAGCGTTCCGTACGGCATCGGCACGCACGCCGGTTCGATCATCGCCTACGACCTGCCCGCCGGTTACGTCCGCTTCAAGGCGACGGCGGCGCTCGACGACGGCGGGACGAAGCAGGGATGCGGCTCGACCGTGATCTTCGCCGTGTCGAACTCGAAGGACGCGAAACTCCCGGCCGCGGCGGCGATCACGCACGACCCGCAGAACGAACTGAACGCGCTGAGCGTGCGCGACGGTTTGCAGGCGCAGCTTTTTGCCGCCGAGCCGATGCTCGCAAGCCCGTCGAACATCGACATCGACTCCCGCGGGCGCATCTGGGTCTGCGAAGTCGTCAACTATCGTCATCACAAGGGCGAGCGCCCCGAAGGCGACCGCATCCTGATCCTCGAAGACACCAACGGCGACGGTAAGGCCGACACGTGCAAGGTCTTTTACCAGGACCCCGAGATGATGTCGCCGCACGGCGTTTGCGTCATCGGCTCGCCGGACGGCAAGACCAATCGCGTCATCGTCTCCTGCGCCGACAAAGTGTTCGAACTCATCGACAACAACGGCGACGACGTGCCGGATGACAAAATCGTGCTGTTTTCAGGCATTTCCGGAACGCAGCACGATCACGGGATTCACACGTTCCTCTTCGGCCCCGATGGCAAGCTCTATTTCAACTTCGGCAATGAAGGCCACCAGCTCAAAGACAAGGACGGCAAGCCGGTCGTCGATCTGGCGGGCAATGTTGTTTCGCGCGACGGCAAGCCGTATCGCGAAGGCATGGTCTTCCGCTGCGACCTGGACGGGTCGCATGTCGAAACGCTCGGCTGGGACTTTCGCAACAACTGGATGGTCACGGTCGATTCGTTCGGCACGCTCTGGCAGTCGGACAACGACGACGACGGCAACCGCGGCGTGCGCATCAACTATGTCATGCAGTACGGCAACTACGGGTACAAGGACGAGATGACCGGCGCGTCATGGCAGACGAAGCGGACGAACATGGAAGAAGAGATTCCGCTGCGGCACTGGCATCAGAACGACCCGGGCGTCGTGCGGAATCTCTTGCAGACCGGCGCCGGCTAGCCGACGGGGATCACGGTGTACGAAGGCAATCTGCTCCCGGCGGTGTTCCATAATCAGGTCATTCACTGCGACGCCGGGCCGAATGTCGTGCGGGCGTACCCCGTTGAGAACGACGGCGCGGGCTACAAGGCGACGATCGAGAATATCGTCACCGGCGAGCGCGACAAGTGGTTCCGGCCGAGCGATGTGCAGGTTGCGCCGGACGGGTCGCTGATCGTCGCCGACTGGTACGACCCGGGCGTCGGCGGACATCAGGCGCGCGACATCCCCAGCGGGCGCATCTTCCGCATCGCCCCGACGAGCGCCGCGGCGTACAAGATTCCGCCGCAGGATTTCTCCACCGCCGACGGCGCGATCGAAGCGCTTAAGAGCCCCAACTACGCGACGCGCGCGATCGCATGGCAGGCGCTGCACGCGATGGGCGACAAGGCGGAGCCGGCGCTGACGAAGCTCTGGAAGTCGGACAATCCGCGCTACCGGGCGCGGGCGCTTTGGCTTTTGGGCAAGATCGACGGCAAGGCGCAGCAGTATGTCGATGCGGCGCTGGCGGACGGCGATGCGAACATCCGCATCGAAGGCCTGCGGCTGGCGCGCGAGACGGGCGTGAATCTCGATGCGGCGGTGGCGAAGGTGGTGCATGATTCCTCGCCGCAGGTGCGTCGCGATGCGGCGATCGAGCTGCGCTTCAGCGGTTCGTCGCAGGCCGACGAACTTTGGGCCGAGCTTGCGATGCAGCACGATGGCAAGGACCGCTGGTATCTGGAGGCGCTGGGCATCGGGAGCGATCTTCATGCCGAGAGCCGCTTCGCCGCCTGGCTCGCCAAGGTCGGTGACAAGTGGAACACGCCCGCCGGCCGCGACATCATCTGGCGCAGCCGGGCCGACGCCGCCTGCGACTATCTGGCGAAGATCGTGACCGACCCCAAGACGCCCGAAGCCGAGAAGCCGCGGTACATGCGCAGCTTCGACTTCCACAAGGGCGCTGCCAAGGACAAGGCGCTTCAGAGCATTCTGGGGCTCTGACAGGTGATGATCGCAAAGTAAACTGTGGCACGGTCGCCCTCGGCCGTGCAAATGATGCGCTGCATCGCCCAGCCGAGGGCGGCTGGGCCACAGCCCCGGCGCGATACGTCATCCATGACTGGAGCAATCATGTTCGCATTCACTGGTTATCGTCCGATGATGCTCTTGCTCGTTGTCGCTTCGCTCATGGCGCATGTCGCCCCCGTCATCGCCGATGATGACGCCGATCAGGCGGCCAAGGATGCCCTGATTGTCGAGACGATTCAGAAGATCGACAACTTCGACATCACCAAATCCGAAAAAGCCCAGGCGGCGCTCTCGCGCTATCTGAAGCGCAACCACGGGTCGCAGGAATACGTCGATCTGATCGAGCGCTTTCATGTGGACGGCGAAGCCGCCGATCTCGCCGATCTCGCCGATCTCGCCGTCGAGAAGCCGCGCGAGACGATCGGCGTCAAAGCCGCGAAACTCGTCATCGACTTCGGTCAGGGGCAGCGCCTCATCGACATCGCCGCCGGGGACGATGCCAAGCGCGCCGACGCGGCGCGGACGGCGATGGGGCTGACCGGGGAGAAGGCGGCGGTGGAGGCGCTGATGGCGATGGCGTGCGACATGAAGCATCCGCAGGCCGTGCGCAGCGCCGCCGTGCAGGCGATCGGCCTGTCGCGCAACGGCGAACTGGCGCTCCTCGAAGCGGTCAAGGACAAGAAGCTGCCCGCCGATCTGAACCTTTCGGCCGGTCAGGTGCTCTCCGCCTCCGCTGACCCCGCCGTGCGCGACGAAGCCGGCAAGCTCATCACGATGCCGACCAGCGCCAGCGCGACGCCGCTGCCGCCGGTGAGCGAACTGGTCAAACTCACCGGCGACGTCGCCAAGGGCAAAATGGTGTTCGAACGCATCTGCGTCGCCTGTCACAAAGTCGCCGACAAGGGCATCGACTTTGGTCCCAACCTCACCGAAATCGGCGACAAGCTGCCCAAAGAAGGCCTGTACTCCGCCATCCTCGACCCCTCCGCCGGCATCAGCTTCGGGTTTGAGGGGTTCACGATCACCTTCAAGGACGGCACGCAGGCCATCGGCCTCATCGCCTCCGAAACCGAAGACAACCTCACCCTCCGCCTCCCCGGCGGCATCATGCAGACTTACCCCAAGGCCAACATCGCCAGCCGGCAAATGCTCCCCACCTCCTTCATGCCCCCGGGCCTCCAAGCCGCGATGACGCAGGATGAACTCGTCGGGTTGGTCGAATACCTGACGACGCTCAAAAAAGCCAAGTGAGCCGCAACGGCGCGGATTAACGATATCATGGGGCATGCCCATGCGGCGGCATTTGATTGCAATTGCGCTATTCGCCACCGTGATCTCGGTACTGGTGGGATTGGTCAGCATGCACCTGGGTCCGCTATCGAATGTATATCAGAAGGTCGAGACGGCCAGTGTTCGTCCTGTGGGCGTATTCCATTACAACAATGAGTACCAGACGATCGAAGCGATCGAATTCTCGACGGATGATGGATTTGTCGGCGTGCGTCGATTTACGCCTCGACGAAGTTCAGACGGTTTCGCCGCCATTCCGACATCCGACAATCCAAGCTTTGATGTGTTTGACTTGCACGGGCGTTTTGTGCCTGAGGCGCTGAACGCATCCCATCAACTGATGCCCGCATATGCGCCGCTGTTTTCGTACATCGTCACCAACTCAATGTTCCACGATCTTTCGGGCGACAATGTCTGGCGAATTGACGCGCGATCGGGAATTGTCACTCGAGCGCGCCGTGAAGATTCCAGCAGCGAATGGATTGAGATGACGTCGCCGGATGACGCTTCGGCGATGCGCTGGCGGGTTGAGTCGGATGACGTGGAAAAATTAGAAGTGGAGCATGGCGATGGGCTCGTGGAATCCGTTCTCGTGTTTGAATCAACCAGTGTGCGATCGCTTTCGCCATCGACCGGCGAAATACTGCACGAATGGCCCTACTTCAAGTTCGACACAAATAAAGGCATTGAGGCATATCGGAAGCGATTCGGACTCCGCGAAGAAGTGCCATTTCGCGCATGGCGAATTGCTCACGATGATGCGAGCGGGCGTGTTGCCGCTGGCGATCTGCAAACCGCACGTGTCCGCACCGTCGATCTGACCGGTCGCACGGCAAGTGTGGAACTGAATAGCGACATGGCTCCATTCATCTGGCAAACTTCGGATATTTACTTCAGCGGCCGGGACTATCTTGTTGTTCGACTCAAATGCGCTGGGCGAACTTTCGCCTCCGCTGAAATGATGGAAGTTTTTGATTGTCGCACCTGGCAACGCGTCTGGCGAAGCAGCAATTCGGGCATAAGGGCTGCGGCCGTTTCACACGATGGGAAGACAATTGCGATCATTCGCGACAATGTCTTGGAAATCGGGCCGTTCCAGCCGCGCGATGTGGAGTCGGCGAGTCAATGATGCGTTCAATTGCCGTTAGTGCCCCAACAGCGCCGCGGGGATGTATCGGAAGTAGGGCAATTGCACGAGCGGTTGGTTGAGCCAGCCGATGGCCTGGTGGTAGTTGAGGAATTCGCTCACGTAGATTTGTGCGACGAAGGTGAACCAGATCATGAAGGCCGCGGCGCCGGCGGCGATGCGGCCGAAGCGCGAGCCGGCCCAGCCGACGGTGGCGACGACGACATGCCGTTTCGTCGGCTCTTCGATGGCCAAAAGGTCGAGGCGGTCGAGCACATGACGCTCGGTCTCGCTGATCGATTCGGCGGCGACCGCGCCCTTGCGGATCGCGCCGGCGAGGGCGCGGGCGTACAACTTCGCGGCCATTAACCGCAGCGCCACGAAAATCGGGAACACGATGAAGCTCGCCATCAGGAAATACGACGCGAGCTGCTGATAGACCTGTGCATCGGTCATGGCGTCGTAGTTGGGCTGGCGGTCGAAGAACATCGGCGCGGTTTTGAGAAGGATGACGGGCATCGAGAGCAGGGCGTACATCGCCGCGAGGCCGACGCAGGCCCATGCATGCCGCCGCACCAGCGTCCAGACGAGGCGGAAATCGTAGAACCGCCGCCAGTTCCCCGCCGCGGCCTGATGGGCGAGCGCCATCGGCACGTACATCATGGCGGCGATGAAGAGCATCGTGCCGGCGAGCCCGGTGAGCGGGCCGACGGCGGCCTGTTCGTAGCCCTTGTTGAACGAGTTGTTCCACCCGTCGTACCACGCGAAGAGCCACAGCACACAGCCCGGCAGCGTGAAGACCCAAGTGTTGAACGCCCCGCCGAGGCCGCGCTTGACGTTGAGCCAGAGCGAATCGCCGAGCCAGTGTCCCTCGCGCTGGCGGATGAACCAGTTGGGCCAGCGCACGAGCGGTGCGGTCGCCGGATCTTCCGCGGCGAATTCGGCGAACGTCATGCCTGCCGTGCCGACGCTCGAAGCGCTGTGCCAGTGCTTGAACGTCGCCCGCCGCATCGCCCGCAGGGTCCATCCGACGATGACGATCGCGGTCAGCGGGTTGGCGCAGAGCACCGCGCCGACGAGGTATTTCCATATGAATCGAAGCGTTTTCATGCCAGCGCCTCCGTGAGAATGTCGCCCTGCGCCTCGGCGGCGCGGACGCCCATGAGCTTCGCCAGCGTCGGCGCCACGGCGATCTGCTCCACGCGCTTGTCGACGATCAACCCCTTCTCGATGCCCGGGCCCATGGCGAAGGCGAAAATCTTCCGCGCGCTGGGCGAATTGAAATGATGCTGGCACGGCACGCTCATGCACCGGTTCGAGTCCCGTCCGCAGTCGGGCACGACCATGAACACCGTGTTGTCGCGGTATTCCTCGCTGAGCGCGATCGTGTTGGTGAGCCGCTCCAGACTCTCGTCGATGATGGCGATCGCGCGCGTGTAGTGATTCATGTTGCCCCAGTGAACATAGTCGGGGTCGGTGTAGTTGATCATCATCAGCTTGGGTTTGAGTTCGTTGATCGCCCGGACGCCCAGCTCGGTCAGCAGGCGGTCGCCGCGCGGGTTCTTGAAGCCGCTGTCGCCGTAGAACGCGCGCCAGCGCCGCCAGAACGCCTGAATCTCGGGCGTCTGTCCGCTGGCCGTGTCGCGATAGTCCAGACTCTCCAGATGCGCGAGCTTCTTTTTCATCTCGTCCAGCGTTTTGCCGTCGAACGCGCCCGACTCAATCTGCTTGCGGAGCAGGAACGTCTTGAAGCGGTAGAGACTGAGCACGTTGGAGCGGTACTCGACGCCGTAGAGATGGTGATTGGAGAAGGTGTAGAACTCCTCCTGCGTGCGGTCTTCGGAATTGACGATGAGCGTCTGATGCGCCGGGACGTTGTAGGCCTTGCGCATGTATTCGAAAAGCGTCGGCACCTTCGGCTCGAAGCGCTCGGAGAGGAAGCGGTCCTGGGCGTCGTGATACTTGTCGTAGCGACCGGTGAGGATGTTGAGCGTGCCCTGTCCGTGGCCGGTGTCCACGTCGTGCTCGCTGGTGATTTCCATGTCGGTATAGAGCGTTCCGCGTTTGGTCAGTTCATGGCGGAAGAAGGGGGCGTAGGTGTGCTCGGGGTCGATGGTTTCGAGCCGCCGGACGCCGCCGCCGAAGCGGATGATCACGATATTGGGCCCGCGATAGTCCGGCGCTGCGACCGGGGCCGCGGCGGCGAACGGCGCGGCCGCGAAGGTTGCGGCGGCGGCAGCGGTCGACTTGATGAAGGTCCGGCGATCGATGGGAAGTGCATGCATGGGCAGCCCCTTTATGGGGAGCTACCGGTGCGAATTCGGTAGGTTGCAGTGAAAGTGCGGAGTTCGGAGTTGGGAGTGGGGAGTGAAGGCAAGAAAGCGGCACGCTCCGCCATTTCTTCACTCCGCACTCCCAACTCCTCATTCCTCACTTCTTTTTGATCCACTTCCCGTCCCGGCCCTTCAGATAATGGCCCGAGGCGGCGTTGGAGAAGTTGCGCAGGGCGTTGCGCTCGGCGACTTTGTCGGGGGTGGTGTCCTGCTCCTTGGCGATCAGGGCGTACAGCTCCGTCCGGTCGGCGTTCTCGTCGGCGATGAGCTTGGCCGTCGCGCCATCGACGTCGCCGACGGCTTCGACGAATCCCTGATACGTCTCGCCGACCTGCCCGGCGTTCTTGGCTTCCATCAGCTTCGGATACCGCTGGGCGAAGCGCGCCTTCAGTTCGTCCATCGTGCTCGCGCCGGCGAACCCGACGCCCAGGCCCAGCCAACTGGTGAGCGTCACGACCGCCGCCAGAATCATCGTGCGTCTGTTCATTTGCTTTCATCCTTCGGGTTCTTGTATTCGTTCTCGAAGTCGAAGAAGTTGTCGAGCTGGCGATCGACTTTCACATTCACATCAATGTTGATCTGAAGCGGATCGACCTTGACATGGTGCTCGATGCACCCGCCGAGGCCCGCGCCGGCCGTGATCAGACTCAGCCACAGGATCGCTTTCACAGAGCACCTCCGGGCTTCATTTGCCCTTGCCTTCGAAAAAATCCTTCAGCGCATCGTCGATGTTGAGCCGGCTTGTCGTGAACAAGGCCTGGTTGAGCAGCGTGTCGAAGTGATGGATGTTGATCACGAGACTGCTGATCTCCTGCGGGTCCTTGCCCTTGCGGCCCTTGCCGCGCGTTTCGGCCCGAAGCATCATACCCTCGTCTTCCTTGATCAGGTCAAATCGGAACATCGAATATTCGAAGTCCGACAAAGCGTCCACCGCCCGGTCGCGCACCGTCTTGTAGGTCGGATCGGTGGCGAAGCGCGGGTCGGCCTGGGCCAGCAGATCGGCGGCGAGCTTCGCATCCGTCAGCGCCATCTGTCCGGGGCCCGGGCGGTTGTAGAGGAAGCCCTCGCCGAGCGTCAGCTTCCAGTGCGCTTCGGGACGGAAGGTCAGCGGGAGGCGCCCGTAGAGCGTGCCCGAAGCGCGGATCGTTTCATTGGTCAGTACGGAGAGCCAGTCGCCGAGGTTCAGCGATTCGATGTACAGATCGGTTTTGACGAGGGGCTGGTCGAGGTCATAGGTGATGGCATGCGCGGCGAGCCGGCCGGTCGAGCCGAGCGTCACGCCCACGCGCTCCACGAAATACCGTCGATCGGAGTCGATGCGGAAGGCGAGCGATCCGTCGGTCAATGCCAGCTTGCCGGAGCGCAGCGTGGTGAAGTTGAGCGTCTGGCTCGGCGGGGTGCGCGGGGGCGTGAGATGGTCGAGCGTGATCGCACCATTGAGGCCTTCGATGGTCACATCGACTTTTCGATCCCGCACGGTGACGCCGTCGAGTTTGAGCGTCACGCGCGGCACCAGTGCGCCATCGACGAGGTTCATCGCTGCATCGACGCCGACACCGCCGTCGATTTCAAGGTCGCGCAATGCGGCGAAGCGCTGGCCGATGGCGGTCGGATCGACGATGTGCCCCTGCGGGAGCGACGCGGTGACGTTCACCTCGCCCGGCGCGACGGCGGCGTGAATCGTCACCGATGCGGCCGAGAGCAGCGGCCAATCGGCGTCGAGCGACAAGCCGCCGGCTCCGAGACGGATCGAACCGGCGAGCGGCGGCAGCGTGTCGGAGCCGAGGTGAATGTCGCCGGTGGCGAACGAGCCGGCGGGGCCGTCGGCTGATGATGTGTAGGGAATCTGACCATGAATGTCGGCGATCGAAAGGTCCGCCGCTTCGTTGGCGACGGCGAGGTTGCCGAAGGCGAGCGATGCGTCGATCGCCGATTTGTCAGCCGCGAAGTTCACATCCGCATGAGCCGACAGATTGCCGAGCGTGACGGTCCATGTGTCTTCGCCGACCTGAAGGGACGCGGCGGCGAGACGCGAGGTCGGCAGCAACTCGACATGCGCCTTGTCCATTCCGACGTCGGCGGCGAAGTGCAGGGCGATGTCAACCTGCTTCGCCGCGACGGGCGAGTCGGGCCATTGAACCAGCGCGGCGGCGGTCGTGCAGGCCAGGTCGTCACTGATGAATCGGCCGTCTTTCAATGAACAGTCGCCGGCAAGCCGTGTCTCGTAGCCGCGCCAGCGCAGATGAAGATCGACCTTGAAATCCGCCGCCGTGGTGCGGTCGATCACGCCGTCGAGGTAAAATCGCTGCGGCGCGCCGTCGATCGTCAGCACGATCATGCAGCTTTTGAGTTCGACGCGGGCGAAGGGCCATTCGCCGCCGGCGGCCCCACCGGTCGTGATGTGCGTCAGCGGGCCCAGATCGAGCTGGCCGTCTTTGATGGCGGCGCGAAGAGTCGCGCCGGTGAGGCGGAGCGTATGCACGACGCCGCGCTTCAGTTCATCGGGGCTGTACATCGCTTCGAGCGTGTCGATCGTCAGCGTGTCGGACTTGCTCAGAGAAATGGCGCTGACGACGGCGTGGTCGAGATCGAGTGTGTCAATGCGCAGGCGGGCGTCGGGCAGGCCCATGTCGGTGAGCATGGACAAGGCGTATCGCTCGACGGCGGGACGAAGGGCGAAGGCGTAGATCGCCAGCACGATGGTCAAAAGGACCAGCGTCAGCAGGAAGACCCATCGCAGAAAACGGCGGAGTCGCGCCATGCGAGGATGATACGTCCATTGAGGGAGCGATGTTTGACGATAGGATAGATGGGCCGGTCACGTGTGCGGCCGGTTGGTGTGACAAGCGTTCGGGTCATCTGGTAAGATTGGAGCGTCGTTATGGCTGTGGCAATCAGGAAGAAGGTCAAGCATTCGTCCGCCCGCACCGCCCCGAAAGCATCGGCCGGCAAGGGCGAGAAAGGCAAGGTCAGGCGTATGGCGAAAGACGAAAAGGGCGGGCAGGATCAGAATCTCGATCAGGTGCGCGATCTGCTGTTCGGCGCTCAGATGCGCGAGGCGGACAAGCGCTTCGTCGCCATGGAGGAGCGGCTTCAGAAGGAAGCCAACGCGCTGCGCGATGAAATCCGCAAGCGTTTCGACTCGCTTGAAAACTACGTCAAGACCGAACTTGAATCGCTCACCGAGCGGCTCAAGAAGGAGCAGGCCGAGCGGATGGCGGCGCTCAAGACGTTGACCAAGGACCTCGCAGACACGGCCAAGCAACTTGAGAAATTCGCCGAGGCGACGGGCGAAGAGCAGCAGAAGATGCGGGCCCAGATGCTCGAGCAGAGCAAGATGCTGCGCGATGAGCTGGTCACGGCCAACGATGCGCAGACGGCGGCGCGCGTGGCGGCGGTGGCGGAGCTGCGCGACGAGAAGACCGACCGGCACGCGCTGGCGGCGATGCTCAACGAGATGGCCATGCAGCTTTCGGGCAAGGGCGCCAAGCCGGCCAAGAAGTAACAAGTCGGTGATGATGTGAACGGTATGATCGGACTGCGCGGGGATGCGCATGACGGACGGGCAGGACTTGACGCCGCAGGGACACGAAGGCGCGACGCCGCCGAATGACGCGGCTTCGATGGACAAGCTGCGCCGTCTGATCGTCGGACCCGAGCAGGATCGACTCGACGAAATCGAAGAGCGCATGGACGGCGGGGAGCACCAGGCCCGCGAAGTCGGCAAGGTGCTCCCGCAGGCGATGCGATTAAGTCTCAAGACGGACGATCAGATCGCCGACGCCATGTCGCCGATGATCGACCGCGCGATTCACACCTCGGTGCAGAAGAATCCGCAGCCGATCACCGATGCGATTTTCCCCATCATCGGCCCGGCGATCCGTAAAGCCATCCGCGAAGCGTTCTCGAACATGATCGAGTCGCTCAACTCGGCGCTGGAGCACAGTTTCTCGCCGCGGTCGATCGGATGGCGCATCGAAGCTTGGCGCACCGGCAAGAGCTTCGCCGAGGTCGTGCTCACGCACACGATCGTCTACCGTGTCGAGCAGGTGTTTCTGATTCACAAGGAAACCGGCCTGCTGCTTCAGCATGTGGTGGCGGACGCGGTGGCGGCGCAGGACGCGGACATGGTGTCGGGCATGCTGACGGCGATTCAGGATTTCGTGCGCGACTCGTTCGGAGCCGGCGAAGGCGAATCGGTCGGCACGATGCAGGTCGGCGAATTAACGGTCTGGGTCGAAGCGGGGCCCCGCGCGGTGCTGGCGGGCGTGATGCGCGGCAACCCGCCGGCGGCGCTGCGCCAGCAGATGATCGAAACGCTCGAAGCGATCCATCGCGAGCAGGGCCAGTCGCTGGCGGACTTTTCGGGCGACGCCGCGCCGTTCGAGTATTCGCGCCCGAAACTCGAGGCGCTGCTCAAGGAGGCCAAGCAGGAGAAGGAGAAGACCGGCGCGCCCGTGCTGGCGGTGGCGGCGATCGTTCTGCTGATGCTCGTCATCATCGTCTGGATCGCACTGGGCTGGTACGCGCATCATGCATGGAACGGCTACATTCAGGCGCTGCGCGATGAGCCGGGGCTGGTTGTGACCGAGGCGAAGCGCGAGGACGGACGGTATTTCGTCGCCGGGCTGCGCGATCCATTGGCCCGCGATCCCAGGTCGCTGCTCGGCACGTACGGATTTTCCGAAGGCGATGTCGTCGAGGACTGGCAGCCGTATCACGCGCTGCATCCGGCGCTGGTGCAGAAGCGGCTGCTCATGCTGCTGGCGCCGCCGCCGGGCGTGACGCTGACATTCGACAAGGGTGTCGCCACGCTCAGCGGCGAGGCCGACAGCGCCTTCGTCGACGAGGCCCGCGTGCTGGCGCGCTCCGTGCCGGGCGTGATCAAGGTCGATGACCATGACCTGAAGGTCAACGATGCGGCGAGTGTGACGATGCGGCGGGTCGAACGCATGCTCACGCCGCCGCAGACGGTGAAACTCGAATTGGTGGGGCATACGATCCGCGCGAGCGGGGAGGCGCCGGGGCAGTGGATCGACCGGGCGACGCTGCTGGCGCCGCTCCTGCCGGGCATCGAAGCTTTCGATACGCGTCAGCTTACCGCCTCCGACCGCCAGCAGGCGGTGTTCCGCGAGGCGTATCGCGTGCTCGCACCGCCGGATTCGGTCGTGCTCGACTACAAGGACGGCGTCATCACCGCACGCGGCAAGGCGACGACCCAGTGGATCGAACAGGCCCGCATGCTCGCCCGTTCCATCGCCGGCGTCGAGGTCTATCACGATGACGATGTCGTCGCCGCCGACGCCGACGAACTGCTGCTCGCGCGGGCTCGGCGCGTGCTCGAGCCGCCGGCGGGCGTGACGCTCGCCGCCCAGTCCGGCGTCGTCACGGCGACCGGCAGCGCTCCCGAAAAATGGATCGCCGATGCGAAACTGCTCATTCGCGCCGTCGACGGCGCGGCGGCATATCACGATGAATACCTCAAGCCGTCCGATCACGCCCAGCGGCTGCTGGCCCGGGCGAACAAGCTGCTCAATCCGCCCCCGACCGTGAAGCTCGCGCTCGACGGCGACACGATCAACGCCAGCGGGTCCGCCACGCACGAGTGGATCGCCTCCGCGCGTCTGCTCGCCCGCTCGATCGACGGGGCGAGCGGTTACACCGACGGCGGCGTGACTGACACGGATTTCGCCGATCGACTCGTCTCGCGCGCCACGCTCGCGCTGCGCCCGCCGCCGACCGTGAAACTCAGCGTCGACGGGCAGACGCTTAAGGCGGAAGGGTCGGCTTCCCGCCCCTGGATCGCCGAGGCCCGCCGCCTCGCGCCGCTCATTGAAGGCGTCAAGGCGTATGACGAAACCGGGCTGAGCGATGTCACGACCGCCAAGTTCAACGCCGCACGCCAACGCATCGAGACGCGCACCGTGTACTTCACGCAGAACCGCGATCTGATCATCGAGGATCAGGAGCGCGTCATCGGCGCGTTGACGAACGATATGCGCGACCTGCTCGATGCCGCGGCGGCGATGAACCAAAAGGTGCGGATCGAAGTGACCGGACACACCGACATCACCGATCAGGGCGAGTCCGCGCAGAAACTCAGCCAGTCGCGGGCGGACATGGTGGTCCGACTGCTGAGTCTGGCGGGCATCGAGCCGAGCGTGTTCACGACCGTCGCCGCCGGCAACAGCGTCCGCCTCGGCCCGCAGGACACCGAAGAGCAGAAGGCCCGGCATCGCCGGACGACGTTCCGTGTCATGATCGTCAACGATGGGAAAACGCAGGGAAATCCGTGATGATTCAAAAGAAGATCTGCATGCTGGGCGCGTTCGCCGTGGGCAAGACCAGTCTTGTCGCGCGCTACGTGCACAGCATGTTCTCCGACAAGTATCACTCGACCGTCGGCGTCAAGATCGACAAGCGACAGGTGCAGGTCAAAGGGCAGGACGTGACGATGATGCTCTGGGACCTGGCCGGCGAGGACGAGCTGATGAAAGTGCGGACCAGCTACCTCAAGGGCGCGTCCGGCTACCTGCTCGTCATCGATCGCACGCGCCTGGTGACATACGACGTGGCGATGCAGCTTCATCAGCGCGTGATCAATGAAGTGGGCGAGATGCCTTTCATCGTCCTGCTCAACAAGTCCGACCTCGTCGATCAGTTCGACATCCCGCAGGAGATGATCGACACGCTCAAACAGAACGGTTGGACGGTGATCGAGACGAGCGCGAAGGAGGGCGTTGGCGTGGCGGAGGCGTTCGAAACACTCGCAGCCCGGACCCTGGAGTAGATCATGTCCAACTGGCCCAATGCGATCACGACCTACATCGGCGATTGGCTCAATACGAGCCGCGACATGGCGTACTTCTGCGTCAATGCCGAAGGCGCGATCGGCGAGCGGGGCGGATCGCTGGGCAAGTACGGGCTGGATGCGCTTGGCGACGGCGCGAATATCGAGGCGCACGCCCCGTATCTGGTCGGGCTCATTCCCTCGCCGGGCGAGCCGGTGCTGCTCGAATCCGTGCAGGTCGGGCCGGAGCGATATGCGGATGTGCACGTCATTCCCGGCGGATCGGGCGCCGCCGGCGACTGGGCCGTGCTCATCGACTGCACCTCGGCCGTGCAGCTACATCAGCGCATTCAGCAGGCCACCAACGAGCGCGCCCTGCTGCGCGATCAGCTCGCCGCTCAGAACCGCGCCATTCGCACGGAGCAGGAGAAGTCCGAATCGCTCCTGGAGAGCATTCTGCCCAAGGCGATCGTCGGGCAGCTCAAGGCGGGGCAGACGAAAATAGCGCAGACATTTGATCAGGCGTCGGTGCTCTCTGCGGAAGTGGTGGATTTTTCGATGATGACGCGGTCGATGTCGCCGACGCAAAAGGTGGACCTGCTCAACGAAGTGTTCACGGGGTTCGACGATCTGGCGCGCGAGCTGGGCGTCGAGAAGATCAAGACGCTCGGCGAGGTGTACGAAGTCGCGGCGGGGGTGCCGACGGCGATGGTGCATCATGCGTCGGCGCTGGCGGAGATGGCGCTGCGGATGCAGCAGGCGGTGATGGAGGTCGAGGCGGGGCTCGACAAGCCGCTGCGGCTTCGGATCGCCATCGGGACCGGGCCGGTCGTGGCGGGGGTCATCGGGACTTGGAAGTTCGGCTACGACGTGTGGGGCGAAATCGTCAACACGACCAACGCCCTGCGCGTGTCGGCCCCGCCGGGGAGCATTCAGGTGACCGAGTCGGCGTTCGCGCTTCTTCGCGAGAAGTTCCTGCTGGAGGAGCGCGGGGCGTATTTTGTGAAGGGCGAGGGGGAAGTGATCACGTATCTACTTCAGGGCCGGCGAATGTGACATTTCCGCGCGCAGCGCCGTGATGAGCGCGAGGTCCTCGGCGCTGCTCAGTTCGTGAGCCAGTTTGTCGGCGAGCGAAGCGGTCGATTGCGCCGCGGCCATGTCCCCCTGCGCGAGCTGCGAGCGGGCGGCCCGATACGCGCGGTCGAAGGCGCGATCGGGGTGACCCTCCTTTTGATAGGCGTCGGCGGCGGCGGACAGCGCGTCGGACATGGCGCTGTAACGACCGGCGGATTGCATCGCGGCGGCGTGACGGTCGAAGGCGTCGGCGGCGGCGGCGAAGTCGCCGCGCAACACGGCGATGCGGGCAACGAGGTCATACGCATGACGCGTCGCATCGGCCGCTTGCGCCTCCGCCAGCGCCCCCTCGGCCGCGTCGGCGTCATGGCGATCACAGGCGATGAGCCCGCGCAGGCGGTGCGCTTCAAAGAGATGCGCGGCGGCGGGCTTCGACGCCGGATCGTGCAGCAAGGCGTCGAGCAAGCCGACCGATTCGTCGAGATTCCCCGCTTCGTAGGCGAGCCGGGCATCGACGAGCAGCGCATCGGCGAGCGGCGCGCCCGTGCTTCGCATCGCCGCCCGCGACTCTCGAACGGCGGTTGTCGCGGCGGCGTACTGCTTCTGTGCTTCGAGCGTCAGCGCGAGATTGAACGACTGTGCGGCGACCTGTTCTGCGTCATCGATGTAGCGGGCGCGGACAAGGGCGAGGCGATACAAGCGGGCGGCCTGCGGGTAGAGCCCGCCGTCGAAGGCGGTGCGGGCGGCGGTGGCGCTGCGGGCCAGTTCCGCGTCGATCCTGGCGGTCGGCGCGTCGCTGCGCTTGGGCGCGGAGCCGCAGGCGCTGAGCATAGCGGCGAGCGCGGACAGGAGCAGGAGATGGCGAAGCGGGTGCGTCATGCGGCGGATCACCTGGGCGAATCGATGGGGGGAAGGCGCTGCGGCGCGGTGTCGGGCGCGACGTAGTCGCGGAAGAGCCAATGGTTCTGAATCGCATCGATGAGGCGCTCGGCTTCGTGGAGCGTCTGCTGGGCCTGAAGCACGAGGCCCGGCATGGTCTGCACGCTGTCGGAAAGGCCCTGCGTCAGTTCGGGCAGCTTCTGACCGGTCGTTTTCATGTCGGCGACGAACGTGCGCAGGTCGGCGAGAATAGCGTTAATCTGCACGACGGCTTCGGGAAGCTTGTCGGTGCTCTTGCCGGCGTCGTCGATGATCTTTTGCGTCTTGTCGATCGCGGCGCTGAGTTGATCGACGCTGTGTGTGAGTTTGTCGGCCAAGGCGCGATCCTTGAGCAGGCGGCCGACGATGCCCTCGCCCTGATCGACGCTGGCGGAGATGTTGTTCAGATGGGCGATGAGCTGCTGAAGCGAGCCATCCTTGTTGCGCAGGTCGACGGCGAGCTGGCGATACTCGGTGACGGCGAGGTGGATTTCCTTGAGGGTGGGCACGGCTTCCTGGCGGATTTCGCCGATCATCTCCTGGAGCATGTCGGTGGGGGAGCGATCGGCGGTGGTGGAAAGCGGCGGGCTTTTGTCGGTGAGCGGGGCGCCGGAGCCGCGCGAGATTTCGACGTAAGAATCGCCGCCGACGCCGAAGCGCTTTTTGATGATTGCGACGGAATCGGAGGCGAGGAATCGGGCGAAATCGGAACGGATGGCGATGCGTGCCTCCATGCGACCTTCCTCAGAGACGCGGACGGCTTCGACCTCGCCGACGCGCGTGCCCATGATTTCGATGTCGCCGCCGACGCGCAGGCCGTAGGATCCGTCCTCGGGGAGCGCGAGCGTTAAGCGTGAAAGCGGGACGAACCATCGCTGGGTGCGCGAGGCGATGACGAAGAAGGTCATCGCGGCGAGAGCGGCGACGATGACCAGTGCGCCGACCGCCTTGTTGACCCGGCCTTGATCAATCCCGCGCGGCATCGGCGGCCTCCGAGAATGCACGCAGGCGCGAGCCGAACATGCGGTAGCGGGCGGTGGGGCGAAGGACGCGGCTGCGCCAGATTTCGATGTTGGTCGTGGTCCACATGACGGCGGCGCCGCGCGATCGAGCGGCGCGGACGGCGTTGATGAGCGCGGGCATGATCTCGGGGAAGGCGCCGCGCGTGGGGCGCTCGAGGATGATGAGCTTCGGCTCCCCGAGAAAAGCGCGGACGCAGGCGGCGCGCGTCAGGTCCTGCGAGCGTGCGGCGAAGACCGGGCCGCGCGGCAGACCGGACAGGTCCCACTGTTTGGCGAACTCGGCGGCCTCGTCGACGATCTGCCGCGGGTCGACGCCGTCGTGGTGCATGCGGGCCAGGACGATATTGGCGGCGATGTCGAGATTGCTGACCCAACCGGCACGGGCGAACACGCGGCCGATTGTCCCGCGATGTTTGGCGGCGTCATCGATGGACATCGACTGCCAGTCCTCGCCGAGGAAGCGGATTGTTCCGCGGTCGGGTTTGATCAGACCGCCGGCGCCGTCGGCGAGGGGCGTGATTTCATGTTCACGATCGAGCAGGACGAGCGCGAGGTCGCCGGCTGCGAGGGACAGGTTCGTCTGCCACAGACCCGAGTCATAGGCGCCGCGCGACTCGATTGTCACGTTGTCGAAGCTCAGGATGGTTGCGGCGTCGGGCATGGTGCGGCGTCAGAGGTAGCTCAGGACGGTGATGAGGACGGAGATGGTGAAGAGCGCGGCGACGGAGCGGGTCATGGCGCGTCGCGTCACGACGGGGACGATCGTCACCGGGCCGCGCGCGGCGAGGCCTTCGGTGGAGCAGATCGCGCCGGTGGCGAGGGCGGGGAGGACGGCCTTGGCGGCGGTGGCGATCATCGACTTGGGCGTCGAAGCGTTGAAGAGGTCGATCATGAACTGCGCGAAGGGCGGGGGCTTGGTGTCGATGAGCAGGGCGCAGAGGTATCCGCCGCCGACGCTGACGACGATGAACAGGATGGTCAGACAAGCGACGGAAATCGCCATGCCGAGCACGCGCGGCAGGACGAGGTAGCTGAACGGTTCGACGCCCTGCGCTTCGAGGACGCGCACTTCGCCATGCACGCTCATGTTGCCCAACTCGACGCTGACGGCGGAGCCGCTGCGGACGATGACGACGATGTTGACGAGCAGGGGGGCGAGTTCGCGGACGACGACCATGATCAGCAGGGGGCCGATGAGCGTGGACTGCCCCAGTTCGCGGAGCCAGAGCTGCGCCTGCACGACGACGCCGACGCCGACGAGCAAAGACAGAAATCCGACGAAGCCGAGCGCGCCGACGGCTGTGAAATAAATCTGAAGGGCGAGCACGGAGCGGACGGTGCGGGGCCAGCGGGCGGGATTGAGCGCCATGACGAGCACGCGGCAGATCACGGCGGTCTGATAGCTCAGCTCCCGCCCGAAGTTCATCGTCATCTGCCCGATATTGCCGAGGGTGTTCATGCACGCATGCCCGCGCGGCGGGACGGCCCGCCAGGTGCTCCCGTTTTACCGCAAGGACGGCGGTTTGACCAGCGTCATGCAATAAAGCGCGCTCGAAACGGGTTGCTTTATGTCATAGCCCCAGTAAGATATTCAGTCCCCCCGTCAGGACGGACAACTTCCGAATTCACACAGGAGTCAGGGCATGCGGCGAACCGGCGCGATGAGCATCAGCGGCAGGGTCACGGCGATGATGCTGACAGGTTGGATCGTTCTGTCGGCGTGGGCCGGTCCGGTCCGCGCGGAGGACGAAGTTCGCAAGATCACGATCCACACGCTCGCCGCTCAGATGAAATACGACACCGAGTCGTTCAGCGTCAATCCCGGGCAGAAGGTCGAGCTGACGCTCGTCAATGACGACGAGATGCCGCACAACATCGCGCTGCTCTTGCCGGACGCGGCGGACGCCAACGGCGTCAAGTTCGCGATGGAGAAGATATGGACGCTGGGGGACAAAGGGCTGGACCTGAACTGGCTGCCGCCCAACGAGGCGCGGATTCTTGCGGCGCTGCCGTTGATCGACCCGCATACGCAGAAGACGCTGACCTTCACGGCGCCGAAGGAGACGGGCAAGTATCCGTTCATCTGCACGCTGCCGGGGCACGCGATGATGATGAACGGGACGATGGAGGTCGGCGGCGGGAGCGGGGGGCTGGGCTCGCTGCATTACGACTACTACAAGGGCGACTTCAAAACGCTGCCGGATTTTTCGAAGCTGACGCCGACGGGGAGCGGCCAGATCAATGACGGGCTCATCGACTTCGGCGTCGCGCCGGTGCCGCATGAATACGCGCTGCGCTTTACGGGGACGTTCGCGACGCCGGCGGCGGGGGCGTACGATTTTTATCTGGCATGCGATGACGGGGCGCGGGTGATCGTCGACGGAAAAACGATCGTGGAGGAGGACGGGATTCATCCATCGACGAAGCTCAGCTCGGGGCGCGTGAAACTTGCGAAGGGCGATCATACGGTGGTGGTGGAGTACTTTGAGAATCAGGGCGAGCGCGGGCTGTACGTGGCGTACGCGCAGCCGAAAGGGCCGCGCACGGCGCTGTCGAAATGGTTGCATCCGTCGCACGGCGGGAGCAACACGGCGACGAAAAATGAATTCGTCGGCATTCCGATCGAGCCCGCCCACGGCGAGGCGGTCATGTACCGCGAGTTCATCGCCGGTCTGAGCCCGCGCGGCATCGGCGTGGGCTACCCCGGCGGGGTGAACATCGGGTTCGATGCGGACGAGTGCAATATGCGGATGGTGTGGCAGGGGGCGTTCATGGATGCGAAGCGTCACTGGACCGGGCGCGGCGTCGGGTTCCAACCGCCGTCGGGTTACGGCGTGGTCAACGTCAACAGCGGCGCGCCGCTGGCGGTGCTCGAGAAGGATGAGGCCAACTGGCCGGCGAGCAAGGACGCCACGCACGAACCGACCCCCGGCTACCGGTTCAAGGGCTACGTGCTCGACGCGCATCGCTATCCGACGTTCAAGTATGTCTTTGGCGGCGTGAGCGTCGAAGATACGGCCCAGCCCGGCGGCGACGCGGCCAAGGGAACCGCATCACTGACGCGCATCATGAAACTGACCAGCGACGCGTCGGTCGATCGGCTGTTCGTGCGCGTCGCCGACTGCGACAAGATCGAGCCGACGCCGGACGGGGCGTACATGCTCGACGGACAGATGCGGCTTCGCGTCGAAGGCGTCACGCCGACGCTGCGGCATGTGGGTCGCGGCGATGAACTGATCGCGCCGGTGAGCGTCGGCGGCAAGGCGGTCGAGCTGCGCTTCACCTATGACTGGCCCGCCTTCCACGCGCACGTGCACGGCAAACACTGAATCAAACCTCATCGGCCCATGACGGCCCGAACCTCGGAGTAACTCCATGCTGCGGAAACTCACCTGTTTGAGCATGATGCTGATGATGACAACCGTGCCGATCCTCGCGGCGGACAAAGGCCCCAAGGGCCCGCCGCCGGAAGGGGAAAGCGAGTACTACACGATCGAGGAGCTGCCGATTCCCGAAGGCGTCGTGCTCGAAGTGGGCGCGATCGAGGTGCTGCCGCATGAGCGATTGGCGGTGGCGACTCGGCGCGGCGAGATTTACATCATCGACGGCGCGTTCGGAAGCGATCTTTCGAAGGTCAAGTACACGCTGTTCGCATCGGGGCTGCACGAGCCGCTGGGGCTGGCATGGAAGGACGGCTCGCTGTACGCGACGCAGCGCCCCGAAGTCACGCGGCTGCAGGACACCAACGGCGACGATCGCACCGATGTGTTCGAGACGGTCGCCAACGGCTGGGGCATCAGCGGCGACTATCACGAATTCGCCTTCGGCTCCCGCTTCGACAAGGACAATAACATCTGGGTCGTGCTGTGCCTGACCGGCTCGGCCAGCGCGCACGCGGACTTCCGAGGATGGTGCATGCGCGTCACGCCCGATGGCAAGACGCTGCCGACCGCCAGCGGCATCCGCTCGCCCGGCGGCATCGGGTTCGACGCAGACGGCGAAGTGTTTTACACGGATAATCAGGGCCTTTGGAACGGATCGAGCTCCGTCAAGCATCTGACCGTCGGCGCGTTCGAAGGCAATCCCAGCGGCAATGGGTATTACAGTCTGACCGACGCGATCGGCCCGCGCCCGACCGATCCCAAGTCCGGGAGCCGCATCCTCGCCGAGCGGGCGCGGATTCCCGAATTCGTGCCCCCGTCGGTGATTTTGCCCCATGCGAAGATGGGCCAGTCCCCGACCGGCATCGCCTATGACGCCTCCGGCAAGTTCGGCCCGTTCACGAAGCAGCTTTTTGTCGGCGAGCAGACCTGGTCGCAGGTGCAGCGCGTCGAGATGGAAGTCGTCAACGGCGTCTATCAGGGCGCGGCCTACCCCTTCCTCTCGGGCTTCAAGTGCGGACTCATCGGCGTACGCATGGCGGACAACGGCGTGCTGTTCGTCGGCGGGTCGGACCGCGGATGGGGCTCGCGCGGCGGCAAGCCGTTCACGCTTGAGCGTGTGACATGGACCGGCAAGATCCCCTTTGAAGTGCATCACACGCGCGCGACGCCCGATGGCTTCGTGCTGACGTTCACCGAGAAGGTCGATCCGAAAACCGCCGGTGATGTCGCGTCGTATCAGATGCGCGAATTCACGTACATCTATCAGTCCGGCTACGGCAGCCCGGAAGTCGACGAGGTCAAGCCGACGATCACCAAGGCGATCGTCAGCGACGACGGCATGAGCGTGCGGCTGACGATCGACCTGCTGACCAAGGGGCATGTCCACGAACTGCACATGGACGGCGTGCGGTCGGCGGACGGGGCCGCGCTGCTGCATCCCGTCAGCTACTACACGCTCAACGAAATTCCCGCAAAGTAAACGAGCGTCACCATGACGGCGACTGACCGGCGGCGCGGACTTGGCCGCCGGTTGCGGCTATGATATGACCTCCGCCAGAGGGTCCGACGGGCCCTGCAAAATCCCCGAACGCTTTGGAGAGTCGCATGTTTCAACGGACCCCGGTTGTGCGCCGTGTGATGCTGTCGCTGGGCCTCGTCGTCTTGTTCGCCTCCGCCTCGTTCGCCCAATTGAAGTTCCAGAAGGGCGATCACATCTCGATCATCGGCAACACGCTTGCCGATCGGATGCAGCACGACGGCTACATGGAGGCGGCGATCCAGTCGCGGATGCCGGAACTGGAATTGTCGTTCCGCAACCTCGGCTATCCCGCCGACGAACTGACGGTCCGCCCGCGTTCGGACAACTTCGGTTCGCCCGACGAATGGCTCACCCGCACGCAGGCGGACATCGTGTTCGCCTTCTTCGGGTTCAACGAATCTTTCGCCGGCGAAGCGGGCCTGCCCGGGTTCCGCAAGAACCTGGAGAACTTCATCGATCACACACTCAGCCAGAAGTACAACGGCAAGAGCGCCCCGCGCCTCGTGCTTTTTTCCCCGATCGCCTGCGAAGATATGCACGATCGCCTGCTGCCCGACGGCAAGGAGAACAACGCCCGCATCGCGCTGTACGCGCAGGCGATGGCGGAAGTGGCGAAGGCGAAGAACGTCACGTTCGTCGATCTGTATGAACCCACGCTCAAGCTCTACGCCGCCGCGTCCAGCCCGCTGACGATCAACGGCATCCACCTCAACCCGCACGGCAACGAACTGCTTGCCGACGTCATCGTCGCGCAGCTTCTGCCCGGGATGAAGTCCAAACTCAGCGATCCGCAGGCGGCGAAGCTGCGCGAGGCGGTCGTCGACAAGGACTACTACTGGTTCAGCCGCTACCGCGTCATCGACGAGTACAACGTCTTCGGCGGGCGCTCCCGGCTTTCGTGGAACGGGCAGTCGAACGCCGACGTGATGTCGCGCGAGATGGAGATCTTCGATGTCATGACGGCCAATCGGGACAAGCGCGTCTGGGCCGTCGCCAACGGCAGCGACCTGACGGTCAATGATTCCAACGCGCCGCCCGAACTGGTCGTCAAATCCAACCGGCCGGGCCCGAATCCCGACGGTACGTATCCGTATCTGAGCGGCGAGGAGGCGATCAAGAAGATGAAGATCGCCAAGGGGCTCAAGGTCAATCTGTTCGCGTCCGAAGAGAAGTTCCCCGACCTGATCAACCCGGTGCAGATGGCGGTCGACACGAACAGCCGGCTGTGGGTGGCGACCTGGCCGTCGTATCCGCACTGGAACCCGACGCATCCGCGGGAAGACAAGCTGATTATCCTTGTTGATGACGATCACGACGGGAAAGCCGACCGCGAGATCGTCTTCGCCGATCACCTCAACAGCCCGACGGGCTTCGAGTTCTGGGGCGGCGGCGTGATCGTCGCGCAGGCGCCGGAGCTTTGGTTCCTCAAGGACACCGACGGCGACGACAAGGCCGACGTGCGCATTCGCCTCGTGCAGGGCATCAGCAGCGCCGACTCGCACCATACGTGCAACTCCTTCGTCATCGGACCCGACGGCGGCTTGTATTACTCGCACGGCGTATTCCATTTCGACAATCAGGAAACGCCGACCGGCCCGTTCCGTGCTCACGAAGACGGCGTGTTCCGCTTCGATCCGCGCACGTTCCAGACGACGCATCAGTTCCCGATCGGGCCCAATCCGCATGGCAACACGTTCGACCAATGGGGTCACGAGTTCGCCACCGATGGCACGACCGGCGTGGGCTACTACGTCGGGATCGGCAAGGGCACCGGCGCGCCGCATCAGTTCTACACCAAGCGCATGCGCCCCGTGCCCGGGTCCGCGTTCCTGTCCAGCAGCCAGTTCCCCGACGACATGCAGGGCAACTTCCTCGTCTGCAACGTCATCGGGTTTCAAGGCGTCATGCAGCACACCGTGACTTACAACGGCGCGGACATCACCGCCAAGGAGATCGAGCCGATCGTCGTCTCCGAAGATCCCAACTTCCGCCCCAGCGACATCGAAGTCGGCGGCGACGGCGGGCTGTACATTTCCGACTGGCACAATCCGCTCATCGGTCACATGCAGCACAACATCCGCGACCCCAACCGTGACCACACGCACGGGCGCATCTACCGCTTCATCGCCGACGGACGCCCGCTGCTGGAGCCGGCGCAGATGAAGGGCAAGCCCATCGCCGAGGTGCTCGGTCACTTCTTCGCCAAGGAAAACGGCACGCGATATCGCGCCCGGCTCGAATTGTCCGGCCGCGACGTGAAGGACATTGTGCCCGCCGTCAAGACGTTCACCGACAAGCTCGACGTCAAGAAAGCCGACGACGCGCAGGCGCTGCTCGAATCGCTCTGGGTGCTCGAAGAGCAGCGGGTCGTCGACGGCGATCTGCTCCGCAAGGTGTACGGGGCGACGAACCCGCTGGTCCGCGCGGCGGCGATCCGCACGCTCGGACATTGGGGCACGGCCGTGCCGGACGGCGCGGCGCTGCTGCTCGATGGCGCTCGTGACGAGTCGGCGGCGGTGCGGGCTGAAGCCGTCATCGCCGCCACGAGCTTCGACGGGCTCGACGGGGCCGAGGCGATCTTCGAAGTCGCCACGCGCCCGACCGATCCGCAGCTTGACTACAACCTTAACTGGGCCCGCGGCAAGATCAATGTCGATCAGGTCGTTCAGGACGCGCTCAAGTCCGGCAAGCCGCTCTCGAAGGCGGCCCAGACGTATGCCGTCCAGAAAGCCGGCGTCGCGACGCTGTTGACCATGAAGCGGACCGACGTCGTCAACGACGCTTTGCTCTCGCGTGAGGGCATTCCCGCGGCCAATCGGACCGAGGCGCTGGACGCGATGGCCCAGGCGCATCACACGACGCAGATGCAGGAACTCATCGGCGCGATCGGCCGGGCCGACGCCGCGTCGAGCCCGAGCTTGAGCGATCTGTTGGCGATGCTCGCCGCCGCCGATGCGGAGGCGATCAAGGCGAATGCCGAGGCGCTGACCGCGCTGGCCGACAAGGCGACCGCCCCGTCGACGCAGCGTACGGTCTACGCCGCATGGATGAACGCCGACGGCAACGCCGACCGCGCGTTCGCACAGGCATCCAAATCAACCGCGAATCTCAAGACGCTTCTGGAGGCGGCGGGCGAAGTGCACAATCCGCTGGCGCTCGAATCGCTCTACCCGCATGCGCGGGCGCTGATCTTCGCGCTGCCCGAAGGACTCAAGGCCGACCAGACCGCCGGGTCGGATCAGATGTCCGTCAAGTTCTACGCACCAGCCCGCCGCACCGCCGACGCCGCGGTATATGAAGCGTCCGCCGCGCAGGCGACGGGGAAGGTTCAGCAGTTCCAGATGGACCAGGCCCCGCTGGCGACGCACGATGACTTCGCCCTCGTGTTCGACGGGACGATCAACATCCCCCGCACGGGCAAGTACACGTTCTTCATCAACTCCGACGACGGCTCGCGTCTGTATCTCGATCACGCGGAGCTGATCAACAATGACGGTCTGCACGGCATGGTCGAAAAGAGCGCAACCGTCGAACTTGCCGCCGGGCCGCATCCGATCGGCGTCTGCTACTTCGACAACGGCGGGGGCGACGGGCTTGTCGTGTCATGGCAGGGACCGGGCATCAACAAGCAGGAGATTCCCGCGGCCGTGCTCTCGGGCGCCGGCGAGAACATTCACGATACCGCCCTGCGCGTCGTCGCCGGCATTCCGAACCACATGCCCGAGAAGGTCGCGGATTGCGCCAAGCTGATCGCCTCCGGCGAGCATGTCGAAGCGGCGCTGGCGGCGCTGGCCCGCGTGCATCCCACGCAGGTCAAGGCATCGCTCACCGCCGATCAGATGCAGGCCATCGCAGGCGTGCTCGTCAAGCAGGCGTCGCAGGCCTCGGCCGTCGTGCGCGATTCGGCGGACTACGGCACGCTGATCACGCTCGGCGAAACGCTCACCGCCGCGCAGCCCGCCGACGCGCCGCTGAAGAAGGAAGTCGCGGCCCTGCGTGCGAGCATTCCCATGAAGGTCGACGCCGCCCTGATGGAAAAGGGCAAGGAAATCTACTTCCGCGAAGCCCACTGCGGCACCTGCCATCAGCCCGACGGGCGCGGGCTTGTCGGCCAGTATCCGCCGCTCGACGGCAGTCCGTGGATCAACGGGTCGCCCGATCGACTTGCCCGCATCGCGCTGCACGGATTGTGGGGCAAAATCACGGTGGAGGGTAAGACGTTCCAGTCGCCGCCGCTGCCGCCGATGACGCCGTTCCGCGATCTATTGAAGGACGACGAGCTCGCAGCCGTGCTCACCTATGTCCGCAACAGTTGGTCCAACCGTGCCGGTCCGGTCGAGGTCAAGACCGTCACCGACGCCCGCGCGGCCACGAAGGACCGGTCCATGTTCTGGACCGCCGACGAGCTGCTCAAGGATTACCCGATGGAAAAAACCAAGTGATTGATCAAGGCGGTGGGACTTAAGTCCCGCCGCCTTTTTTATGCGCTTAACTCTGCTTCGCCTCAAGTTCCGCCCAGCGGTCGTAGAGTTTCGTGACCAGCGCCTGCGCTTCGCCCAGTTGCGTGTATGCATCGCGCATCTTCTGATGATCCGCCGCGACGGCCGGTTCGTTGACCTTCTTCTCAAGCTCCGCCGCAATCGCCTCCGCTTCGTGAATCTTCGACTCCATCTGCGCAAACTCGCGCTGCTCGTTGTACGAGAGCCGCTTGGACTTCGCCGGTGCGTCGGCTGACTTTTTCGGCGGGTGCGCCGGCGGGGGTTTCGTCGCGACGGGGGCGTTCACCGCCTTCTGAACGGCGGACCACTGAAGATATGACGCGAAGATGTGCGCGTCGCCTTCGCCGTCGAGGCCGACGATCTGCGTGGCGAGACGGTCGAGCATGTAGCGGTCGTGCGTGACGAGCACCACGGCGCCGGGGAACTCCTTGAGACTCTCCTCGAGCACCTCCAGCGAGGGGATGTCCAGATCGTTCGTCGGCTCGTCGAGGACGAGGATGTCGGCCGTCTGTCGCATGAGCGTGGCGATCATGATCCGCGCCTGCTCGCCGCCGGAGAGATTGTTCACCGGCACGTTGAGCTGATCGGAGCGGAACAGAAACCGCTGGGCCCAGCTCGCCACATGCACCGCCTTGCCGCGGTACCAGACCGTGTCGCCCTCGGGGCTCAGCGCGTCGCGCAGCGTGACGGAGCGGTCGAGTTCGGCGCGGCGCTGGGTGAAGGTGACGATGCTCAGATCATCCGCGCGCTTGATCGTACCGGTGTCGGGGGCGAGTTCGCCGGTGAGCACATTGATGAGCGTCGTCTTGCCTGACCCGTTGGGGCCGAGCAGGCCGAGACAGTCGCCGGGACCCAGATCCATGTCGAGCCCGCTGAAAAGGGCGCGATCACCGAGGGATTTACTGATATTTTTGGCGGCGAGCAATTTGCGGGTCTGCCGGCCGGTGGCGCTGAAGGCGATGCCCGCGGCCTTGGTCGGCGCATTGCGATCTTTCAGGTCGGCCAGCTCGGACATGCGCTGAGCCGATTCCTGTATGCGGCCCTTGGCCTTCGTGCGCCGGGCCTTGGCGCCCCGGCTCAGCCACGCGATGTCCTGCCGGACCTTGCTCGCCAGCGACTGCTCCTGCTGGGCCTGCGCGGCGAGGAAATCGGCTCGGCGCACGAGAAATTCGCTGTACGGACCGTCGACCTGGAAAGTCCCTTCCGGATAGATGCGGTTGAGTTCGACGATGCGCGTGATGGACTCTTCGAGGAAGTAGCGGTCGTGCGTCACGACGATGACGCCGAACGGCGCGGCGTCGAGCAGGTCTTCGAGCCAGAGAATGCCTTCCATGTCCAGATGATTCGTCGGCTCGTCGAGCATGAGCAGTTCCGGCTCACGCGCGATCTGCTGCGTGATCGCCAGTCGCTTGCGCCATCCGCCCGACAGTTCCTCGACCGGCTGGTCGAGCTTCGCGAACCCGACTTTGGCGAGCGCGACGGCGGCCTTCGTCTCGCGCTCGTGCTCATCGTGATGATCGACGTAGACGCCCGGCTCGGTCCACGACTCGGCCAGCGCGCGGGCGACGGCCATGAGCGGCGTGTCGCCGGGCTCGAAGATGTCGTTCTGGGCGACGTAGCTGGCGCGGAGATTCTTGCGGAGGGTCAGCGAGCCGGCGTCGGGCGTGTGCCGACCCGCGAGGATTTTCAGGAGCGTGGACTTGCCCGAACCGTTGGGCCCGATCAGGCCGAGGCGCGCATCGTCCTCGATCGACAGGGACACACCCTCAAAGAGCGGCCGCGGACCGAAGGAGTGCGAGAGTGATTGCGCGGTGAGCAGGACGGACATAGGCCCGAAGCATATCGCCGCCGCGCGGCGTGAGGCAAATGCCGCAGTCGATTCTCACGCGGGGCCATCGGTCATTTCTCGAAGCGAATCCAGTTGAGGTTCATCAGTCCGCCGCCGCCCTGGGGATGGGTGAAGACGACGAAGAGTTCAAATCGGCCGCCGGGGTCCTTGATGTCGGCATGCAGGTCGACGAACTTGTCCCATCCGCCGGTGGGGGTGACGTCGATGGCGGCGAGGGCTTCGCCGTCGATCGCGCCCTTGCGGAGCGTGATGGTGCCGCCGCGACCGGCGGAGGCGACGCGGCAGGTGATGTGATGAATCCCGGCGAGGGAGAGGTTGCGGTAGCTGGCGTGCGATCCGCTGTTGATCCCGCCGAGCATCTGCTGGCCGCTTCCGCCGTCGCCGGTGCCGAGGACCTGGAGGCCCGCGTGCGTGTCGAACGCCTCCGCTTCCATGGGGTTGGGCCGGAGTGTGACCTTCGCGCTGCCGGTCAGCGGTCCGACGGGGCCGAAGCCCTTGTCGGTATAGGTCGCGCTGAGCGTGTAGCCCTCGACGATGTTCTTGGGATGCGTGCCGATGTGGAATTCGCCTTCGAGCGGCGACGCGTCGGCGACGTCGCCGGCCTGGTTCGCCAGCGTCATGATCCATTCGACCATCTGCGTCGTCTCCGCCTGCGTGTGCTGGGGGTGCGGAAGCATGATGGCGTCCTTGCCCCACACGCCTCCGGACCCGCTGACGACGCGCATCGCCGCCATGTGCTGCGCCGCCGCATCATTCTGATACTTGCGCGCGACGTCCATGTACGCCGGGCCGATGATCTTGTGATCCACCGCGTGACAGTTGAAACAGTCGCTATGCTGCATCATCTTCAGCGCCGCCGGCACGTCCGCCTCGTCGGCGTTGCCGCTATTGGCGTGGCCCGCCAGCGCGATCGTCGCGCCTTGCGAGACGTTGTCTTCCTCGTCCTTGACGTCGACGCGGTAATGAATCGGCTTGTCGAACTCGAAGAAATCGCCGTCCTGTGGCTCAACAAACGCCACCGTCGGCCGGCTGTTGCCCGCCATGACCGGCACCGTCGCCAGCGACACGCCGCCGTTGGGATCCTTCACCACGAGCTGCACGTTGTACACGCCCGGCTTGTCGAACGTCATCGTGGCGTTCATGCCGTCAACCGTCTGGCCATTGTCGGTGCGGAGCCACTGATAGGTCAGCGGGTCGGCATCCGCGTCCGTCGTCCCCTCGGCCGAGAGTGTGACGGTCAGCGGCGTCTTGCCGATGTTGTTCGTCGCCTTCGCGCTGGCGATCGGCGTGCGATTGCCGCGGATGTAGTCGATGCGCTCGAGCTTCGAGTCCTTGTTCGGGCCCCATGTCTCGCCGTATTCGAGCATGTACAGCGCCCCCTCGGGTCCGAAGCACAGATCGACCGGCCGCTTGAACTTCGTCGTCGGCATGAACGGCTCGATCTCCTTGATGTTCGAGTCCGCATCGAGGTGCACCGCCATGATCCAGTGCCGCGACCAGTCGTAAATGAACAGGCAATTGTCGAAATGCTCGGGGAATTTCGTCTCGGATTTGAGATTCGGATCGTAGTGATACACTGGTCCGGCGCACGCCGTCCGCCCGCCGCTGCCGAGCACGGGGAAGTCCGACGATCCGCCGCCGGGATACCAGATGAACGCCGGCTGCGCGGGCGGAAGCTCGCGCTCGCCCGTGTTGTTGGGCGATTCGTTGATCGGATGAGCCGGGTCATACGTGATGCCTGCTTCGTGCTTCTCAAAGTCCCAATGCCGGTACGGTAGATTCGGACCCACAAAATACGGCCAGCCGAAGTTCCCGGCGTGACGCGCCTGGTTCACCTCGTCATAACCGCGCGGCCCGCGATCCTTGTTGTCCCCGCCCGCGTCCGGTCCGACTTCGCCCCAATATAGATAGCCCGTCTTCTGGTCCACATTGAGCCGCCACGGATTGCGGCAGCCCATCACGTAAATCTCCGGCTTGCCCTTCGAGCCGTCTTTGGGAAACAGATTGCCGTCGGGAATTTCATAGGTCCCGTCCGGCAGCGGACGGATGCGCATGATCTTGCCGCGCAGATCGTTCGTGTTCCCCGACGTGCCCTGCGCGTCCCAGGGTTCGCGCCCCTTGCGCTCGTCGATCGGCGCATAACCGGCCGAGTCGTTGAACGGATTGGTGTTGTCGCCCGCGCCGATGTACAGGCATCCGTCGGGGCCGAACTCCATCGAACCGGCGTGATGGCAGCACTGCTGGCGCTGTTCATGAAAAATCAGCAGGCGCTTTTCGCTGGTCATGTCCAGCGTGTCGCCGTTCATGGTGAATCGGCTGATGTACTGGCCGTCGTAGTCGGTCGGGCTGTAATGGATGTACACCCAGTGGTTGTCATCGAAGTGCGGGTCGAGCGCGAAGCCGAGCAGCCCGCACTCGATGCCGGTGAAGACCTTGAAGTCCGCCGCTTCGACGGAGGCGTGCGTGTCGGGCTTGTAAATTTTGAACTTGCCGCCGAGCTCCATGTAGAAGATGCGCCCGTCGGAGCCGACTTCCAGTTCCATCGGCTGCGGGATGCCGGTTTCGTAGACCGAGATGGAGAGCCGTGCTGGATTGAACGGTTCCTCCGCCTGGACCAAACGGGAACATGCCCACAACGACAGCACCGTTAGCGGCAGGGCGATCTTCATTTGCGATACCTTTGAAAAGGGGAGGTCGAAGGGGCGGGTGAAGCGGGAGGGAAAACGTATAAATAGTACATGCCTTCGTCGCGCAAGGCAATCGGCGGTTGCACAAATTGATGCGTCGAAGAGGCCGAATCGCGCCGATTCAGTCGGCGATGATCAGCCGATGCGTCGTCCAATGCAGGAACAGCGCCGTGACGTTTTCGGTGTGGTCCTCGGCCATGAGCCCGCGCTTCGGCGCGTACCAGTGCACATCTTCGACATGGACGCTCGCCAGGCCGAGTTTGGCGTCTTCTTCGGATTTGATTTTGCGCGTGCGGACGGAGCCGGAGGGCGTGATGACGGTTTGATCGGCGATGTGGGTGATGGTGCGTGTGGCGGTGCCGCGGTCGCGCTGCTGATCGGGGTGATCGAGGCCGACGATGGTCATCTTGCTGGTGAACTGCATCGACTTGCCCGGTTCCAGACCGGCGGGCAGGAGCGGCATCGGCGGATCGTAGATCGTCAATGCATTGTGCGGCTTGTCCTCGACGGCGCCGAGAACGATCGACCCATCGTCCGCCCGGCCAAGATGTTCGACGCGCTCACCGTCGGTGACGCGCCAGGGGAACGCCGCGTCCGTGGGATCCTCGGTCATGGACAAGACGACATGCGAACCGGTCGCGTCGCCTTCGACGATCAGATACGAGCGATCGGCGGTTTTGAGTGGAAGCAGGACGGCGATCTGGTCGATGACATTGGCAGCCACGGGCGACTCAAAATCGTGCCGCGGCGGGTCGGCGGGTTTCAACCGGGTCGGCTGCTGACAACTGCCGAGCGTCACGGCGATCGTGAGGCACATGCATGCGGGCATAGGCAAACGGGAAATGCGCATGAATGGGTGATAGCATTGTCGGCCTGACCTGTAAAGTTGCAAAGGATTTGCCACGATGGGTTATGAAGGCTGGGTGACGCTCGGGGTGATCGGGCTGGTGTTGTCGTTGCTCGTCTTCACGCGGCGCGCGCCGGACGCCATCATGATTGGCGGGCTGACGCTGCTGATGATCATTCCCGTGCCGACTGAATCGGGATGGAAGGTCGGCATCCTTACCATCAAGGACGCACTGGCGGGCTTCGGCAACGAAGGCATGCTGACCGTCGCCGCGCTGTTCATCGTCGCGGCGGGGCTGCGCGAGACGGGCGCGACCTACTGGCTCTCGCAGGGCGTGCTCGGACATCCCAAGACGATCAACGGCGCGATGAATCGGCTCATGTGGCCCACCGCCGCCATGAGCGCTTTCGTCAACAACACGCCGCTCGTCGCCATGCTCCTGCCGGTCGTCGGCGACTGGGGCCGGCGGCAGCGCATCAGCGTCAGCAAGTTGATGATCCCGCTGTCCTACGCTTCGATCCTCGGCGGCATCTGCACGCTCATCGGCACCAGCACGAACCTCGTCGTCAACGGCTGGCTCGTCAACGACGCGAAGATGCCCGGCATGGGGATGTTCGACATCGCATGGGTCGGCGTGCCATGCGCGGTGGCGGGGACGCTCATGGTGCTGCTCACGCATCGCTGGCTTTTGCCGGAGCGCAAGCCCGTGCTCAGCCCGCAGGACGATGCGCGCGAGTACACCGTCGAAATGATGGTCGAGCAGGGCGGCCCGCTGGTGGGCAGGACCATCGAAGACGCCGGCCTGCGCCATCTGCCGGGACTGTACCTGATGGAGATCGAGCGGTCGGGGCAGATCATGGCGGCGGTGTCGTCGAATGTGCAGCTCACGGCGGGAGACCGGCTGGTGTTCGTGGGCATCATCGATTCGGTCAAGGACCTTCAGAAGATTCGCGGACTCGGACCGGCGACGAGCCAGGTGTACAAGCTCGACGCCCCGCGCGTCAATCGCTGCCTCGTCGAGGCGGTCGTGTCCGACTCGTGCCCGATCGTCGGCATGTCGATCCGCGAAGGGGGATTCCGCAGCGTGTACAACGCGGCGGTGATCGCGGTGGCGCGCAACGGCGAGCGCATCAAGGGCCGCAAAATCGGTGACATTGTGCTGCGCGCCGGCGACACGCTGCTGCTTGAAGCGCGGGCGTCATTCGCCGAGCAGCACCGCGACAGCCGCGATTTTTACCTGGTGTCGAGCGTCGCCGACTCGGCCCCGCCGCGGCATGACCGGGCGTGGATCGCGCTGTTGATCATGGCGGGCATGGTGTTCATCGCGGCGATGGGATGGGTCGACATGATTCAGGCGGCGTTGATCGCCGGTCTGGCCATGATCGCCACACGCTGCTGCAACGCCTCCGGCGCCCGCCGCTCGATCGACTGGCAGTTACTCATCGTCATCGCCACCGCGCTGGGACTGGGCCGGGCCGTCGAGGTCAGCGGGGCGGCGAAGGTGATCGCGCATCACGTGATCGGCCTCGTCGGCGATAATCCGTACCTCGTCCTCGGGGCGATTTACCTGCTCACGATGGCCTTCACCGAAGTGATCACCAACAACGCCGCCGCCGTGCTCGTTCTGCCGATCGCTTTCGCCTCCGCGACCTCGCTGGGCGTCAACCCCATGCCCTTCGTCATCGCCATCATGATCGCCGCCAGCGCCAGCTTCGCCACGCCCATCGGTTATCAAACCAACCTCATGGTCTACGGCCCCGGCGGCTACCGGTTCACCGACTACGCCCGCATCGGCATCCCCATCAGCGCTCTGCTCTTCGTCATCGCGATGATCATCATCCCGATGGTCTGGCCGTTCAATTAAGCGGAATTCCCCGAGAAATTCAGATGCTCGCCGTGGCGGCGGCTTCGAGGTTCAGGTCGGCGAAACGGCCGGCGCGATGGTGCTCGTGACCGAGGCCGGCGATCATCGCGGCGTTGTCGATGCAGAAGGCCATGCGCGGCAGGCGCACCGGCAGCTTGTTCTTTTCGCCGAAGGCCAGCGACTCGGCGCGCAGGCGCGAATTGGCGCTGACGCCGCCGCCGATGACGATGCTGCGGATGTCGGGGTGCTGCGTGATGGCGCGCTCGAGCTTGCGGATGAGCACATCGACGGCGGCCCGCTGAAAGGACGCGGCGATGTCGGCTTTCTGCGTGTCGGTCAGATCGGCGGCGCTGCGCTCGAAGGTCGCGGCGCGGCCCCGGCCGACCGGATGGCCGCGCACTTTGTAAAGCACAGCGGTCTTCATCCCGCTGAAAGAAAAATCCAGACTTTCGCGATCCAGCAGCGAGCGGGGGAAGTCGATGGCGTTGGCGTCGCCGGTCCTGGCGAGTTTGTCGACGATCGGCCCGCCGGGGAAGCCCAGGTCCAGAATCGCTGCCACCTTGTCGTACGCCTCGCCGACCGCATCGTCGATCGTGCGTCCCAGCACCTCGATGTGCATCGCATCGCGCAGCAGGTACAAGCTCGTATGCCCGCCGCTGACGACGAGTCCGAGCGCCGGATATGCGATCGGATCGCTGTCGAGCGCCGCCGCATAGAGATGCGCTTCGACATGATCGACCGCCACGAGCGGTTTGCCCAATGACCACGCCAGCGCCTTGGCGGCACTGACGCCGACGAGCAGCGAGCCGATGAGCCCCGGGCGATTGCCCACGGCGACGGCGGTCAGGTCGTTGAGCGTGACGCCGGCCTTGTCGAGGGCTTCGTTGATGACGGGGAGGATGCGTTCGATGTGCGCCCGGCTGGCGATTTCGGGCACGACGCCGCCGAACTTGGCGTGCAGATCATGCTGCGAGGCGATGACGTTCGAGAGCACCGTGACGCCGTCGCGCACCACGGACGCGGCGGTTTCGTCACAACTGGATTCGATGCCGAGGATCAGCGAGGAGGCGTTCACGGAGCCGCGGGCGCCGGTTCGGGTTTGTCGACGGGTTTGGCCGCCGCGGCGTCGTCCTTCTTGTCCGCTTTGGCCGTCTTGTCAGCGGGTTTGCTGCTGTCGTTGGCCTCGATTTTCTGCTGCACTTCGACGAGCTTCTTGTTCACCGCGTCGAGGTTTTCCTGAAGCAGATCGCGCCGCTTTTCGAGATTCGCCTTTTCGCTGACGTGAGCGAGCAGGGTGGCGTTGGCGAGGCCGACCTTCTTGAATTCGCCGGTCGTGACCTTGGCGACCATGGTCTCCAGCGCGGCGGCGAGCTGCTTGTCGCTGCGCTTGTCGCGGAGCCAGTCGGGCGTGACTTTATCCGCCGACCCGTTGCCGTCCTTGATGACATCCGAGTCGCGTCGGAGCTCGGTCATCTTGCGGATTTCATCGAAGCTCATCGGCACGTAGTACCCGTCATTGGGATCGACGCCCCATGTATCGGCGCCTTCGCGGCGATGGATGTTTCGGCCGGACGGCAGGTAGTAGTACGCCATTGTCACCTTGATCGCGCCGTTGCCGCCTTCCAGCGCCATGACCTGCTGCACGGAGCCCTTGCCGAAGCTGCGGGTGCCGAGGATGATCGCGCGGTTGTTGTCCTTGAGGGCGCCGGAGAGAATCTCCGCCGCCGACGCGCTGAACTCATTGACCATCACCACGACCGGGAAGTCGCCTTCGTCCAGCGCCTTGGTGGCCGTCTGAATCCGCTCGGGGCTGTTGCGGCCTTTGGTGGAGACGATCGTGCCGCTGGAAAGGAACATGTCGGAGATTTCGACGGCCTGATTGAGCAGCCCGCCGGGGTTGAACCGCAGGTCGAGGATCAGCCCCTTGAGCCCTTCCTGCTTAAGCTGATCGATCGCCGCCTTGAGCGCGTCCGCCGAGGGATCGGAGAACTGAGTGAGGCGGATGTAGCCGATGTGATTGTCGGGATCGAGCATGAAGTTCCAGTGATGGTCCTTCGTGCGGGAGAAACCCTTGACAGTCTGAATCTCGATGCGGCGGCGGGTGATCTCGAACGTGACTTCCTCGCCGGAGAGGTGCCGGAGCTTAAGCTTGACGACCGTACCTTCGGGGCCGGTGATGCGTTTGACGGCTTCGTTGGAGTCGAGGCCTTCGGTGCTTTTGCCGTCGATTTCGAGAATCACATCGCCCGCCATGACGCCCGCCTCGAACGCGGGGGAGTCTTCGAGCGGGGAGACGATGGTCAGGTGGCCGTCTTCGGAACTGATCTCGGCGCCGATGCCGCTGAACGTGGCGCGGGTCTGCTTGTCAAATGCTTCGAGACTCTCGGGGTCGAAGTAGTCGGTGTAGGGATCATTGAGCGAGGCGACCATGCCGTTGATCGCGCCGGTGAGCATCTTCTTCTGGTCCGGCTCCTCGACGTAATTGCGGACGATCTCGCTGCGGACGTCGACGACCGTGTCGAAGAAGTCGTAGGCATTGCCGCGGAGGGCGAGGGTATCGGGGATGCGGCCGAGGAAGATGCCCAGCAGGACCGCGAGGATGACGAACTCGAAGCGGATTCTCGCCATGAACTTGGCTCCCAGTGTTGGGGGTTAAGACGCGATATTGTAGCCGCAAGTTCATGGAGCTGCCAAAGAAACGCACGGGGCGGGACGGACGCGTCGCGTGCGGGCTACGATATGGGCCATATGGCCGAGCGCAAGGACATCTCAGTACAGGCGGAAAAGGCGGTTCTGGCGGCGGTGCTCGATCCGGCTCCGTGGGCGGCGAAAGGACCGGGCTACGACCCGCTGGCGGAACTGCGGGCGCTGGCGGAAGCGGCGGGGGCTCTCGTCGTCGATGAGTTGATTCAGCACCGCGCGCATCCCGTCGCCGGGACGTTCATCGGGCGCGGCAAGGTGGATGAACTGGCGATGATGGTGCAGGCGCACGAAGCGCAGGTGGTCATCTTCGAGAACGACCTGTCGCCTTCGCAGATTCGCAACATCGAAGAGATCGTCAAGGTGAAGATCCTCGACCGCAGTGAACTGATTCTGGACATCTTCGCGAGTCGGGCGCGGACGCACGAAGCGAAGCTTCAGGTGGAGCTGGCACAGCTCGAGTACACGTATCCGCGGCTGGCGGGGATGTGGACGCACCTGGAGCGCATCGGCGCGGGGGCGGGCGTGGGCACGCGCGGGCCGGGCGAAACGCAGATCGAAACCGACCGGCGCATCGTGCAGAACCGCAAGGCGGAACTGCGCCGTGAGATCGAGCGGATTCAGAGCCGCAAGCGACGCGAGGTGGACAAGCGCAACACCGACTTTTTCACCGTCGGCCTCGTCGGGTACACCAACGCCGGCAAGAGCACGCTCTTTAATACACTCACCGGCGAAAGCGTCTTCGCCGAGAACCTGCTGTTCGCCACGCTCGACACGCGCACGCGCCGATGGGACCTGGGCGGCGGGGATTCGGTGATGCTCTCCGACACCGTCGGGTTCGTGAAGAATCTGCCGCACCATCTGGTCGCCAGCTTCCGCGCGACGCTCGAAGAGTCGATCCACTCGGACCTGCTGTTGATCGTGCTGGACGTGTCGGACCCGCAGGCGGAGGCGCATCTGGCGACGGTGGACACAGTGCTCAAGGAGATCGACGCCGTCGATCAGCCGCGCCTGCTTTTGCTCAATAAGATCGATCGGGTGGAGGACAACACGCACCTGTTGCTCATTCAGCAGGCGCATCCCAACGCGATCCCCATCAGCGCCGCCCGCGGCACCGGGCTCGACAAGCTGGTCGCGGCGGTGCGCGAGGCCCAGCGGGGCGGGATGGTCGACCTGACGCTCCGCGTGCCGATGCGCGAGGGCAAGGCCCTGCACATGATCGAAAACCGCGCCAAGGTCCACGACCGCCAGTACGACACGGATTACGTCCTGTTGAAACTGACGATCGGCCAGCGCCAGCTCGACCAGCTTCGCGCCACGGGGGCGCGCTTTGAAATCGTCGAATCCGCCTGATTTTTCCGTGGCGGGGCGGCGGATCGGGCGCTAGCATCAGGTGTCGGGTGCTGTGCGACACTTCGTTTTCGTTCGGTCGAATGAGATGTTGTGACATTTCACAGGAGGTTGGCATGAGCAGTCACATGATGTGTGCGCGGCGGCGGTGGTGGTGCGCGTTGGCGGGGGGGTTGATCGCGCTGATGGCGTGTCATGCGATGGGCAAGGTGTTCGTCTGGGGCGACCAGATCATCAAGCCGCCGCGCTGGCCCAAGAATTCGACGATTAACATCTACATCCAGGTCGATCCGAAGGCGCAGGGCCGCGATGCGCTGGTGCGGGATGGATTTTTGCGGTGGTCGGAGGCGTTGATGGCGCGGATGGTGAACATCAATGTGGTCATCGGCAATCCGCCGGCGAATGCGACGAACGTCGTGAAGGTCACATGGGAGGCGGACGGGGGCACGCTGGGGCCGGGGCAGAACGATGCGGAGTCCGGCCCGACGACGGACGGCGAGAAACTCGACGGGGGCACATCCAAGTTCCGCAATGCGCTGCCCGCGGGCACGATGTCGGAACAGGAGTACCTCAAGAATCTCGCCGAGCACGAGATGACGCACATCATCGGTCTGGCTGACGACGCGACCGGCACCGTCACTTCGCACACGCAGAATTCCGATGAGCGCAGCGCCGACGGCGACGGCAACCTCAACGGTCAGGACAAGAAGGAGATCAGTGCGTTGTACGGCCCCGCCGCGGCTGGCGGTGCGGCCGTCCCGCAGGGCAACGTCAATCCGTTGCCGCCGCCGCAGCTCAACGTCTTCCCGTTTCAGATTCAGTTTCAACCCGCCAACGCCGTGCCCGACCCCAATGACCCGGAGCACATGCCCAACATCAACTTCGGCATCGATCCGAGCATCGTCGACAGCATTGAACTGCCGCCGGGCTGGCTGGCGCTGGTGCCCAACGGACCGGTGCTGCCGACGGATCCGTTCTTTGACACGCCGACCGACGGCTTCGTGAACCCCGAGCCGTACGATACGTCCAACCCGATCACCTACATCGCGCTGCGTGCATCGGAGGCGCAGGCGATCATCGACGGACTGCCGTCGGGATTCGATCCGGCGTTGACGGTGGACAATCCGACGTTGACGGTGACGTTTCATATGACAGGCGATTATGCGCTGGGGCTCATTCCCGTCTGGGCCGGCGGGGAGATTCAGTATGTGCTCGGCCCGGTGGCGATCCCGGAGCCGTCGAGCGCGGCGGTGATGATGATCGCGGGGGCGATGATGTTTCGGCGCGGCGCGGTTGGCAGGCGGCGGTCGCGCGGTATGATTCGCCCATGAGGTACTTTTCCATTCTCGCCGCGTGCATCGTGTTCGTGACCGGCTGCGCCGCTTCGGGCGGGCAGGTGTTTTATGTGAGCGTCGGGGGTGCGGGCGTGGTCGCCACGTACGACCTGGACTCCGCCACCGGCGCGATCAGCCGCCGGCCGGATGTGGCGGTCGGCAAGGACCCCGGTCCGATCGCGATCAGCGCCGACGGCAAGCGGCTCTACGTGGCGGCACGCGGCGACAAGACCGTCGTCGTCTGCGACATCGACCCCGCTACCGGCACCATCACCCCGCGGCACACCACGCCGCTGCCCGGCTCCGCGCCGTTCATCGCCATCGACCCGACCGGCCGCTACCTCCTCGCGGCGTACTACACCGAGGGTATGGTGTCCGTGAACCGCATTGATGATGACGGCAACGTCGTCGAAGGTCCCGTGCAGGTCGTCAAGACCGACAAGAACGCGCACGCCACCATCTTCGACGCCAGCGGCAAATTTCTTTTCGTGCCGCACACCGGGCCCAACGCGGTGTACCAGTTCAAATTCGACCCGGCCACGGGTATGCTCAGCCCGAACGATCCGCCGATGGTGCATCCGCCCGACGGGGCGGGGCCGCGTCACATGCGCTTTCATCCGAAGCTCGATCGCGCCTATACGGTCAACGAACTGGGTTCGTCGGTGACGTGCTACACCTTCGACCGCGCCCACGGCACGCTCACGCCGATGCAGACGCTCACGACGCTTCCGGGCGATTTTCAAGGCAAAAACACGTGCGCCGAGATTCATCTGAGCGCGGATGCGCGCTTCCTGTACGCTTCCAACCGCGGGCACGACTCGCTGGCGGTGTATGCGATCAATGCATTCGACGGGTCATTGCGATTTATCGAACGTGTGGAAACGGAGGCGGTGCCGCGCGGATTCGCGATCGATCTGGAGGATCGATACGTGGCGGCGGTGGGCGAAAAATCCGGGGGGATTACGGTGTACCGGCGCGATGAGCGCACCGGTCGCCTGACCAGTCTCGGTCACGCCGAGCTTGGGCCCAAGCCCAACTGGGTGACTTTCTATCGTTTACATTGATCATATGGAATATGACGCTGACACGGACCGGCGCGATTGGGGCGCCTGGTTGTTGACATGAATTGCATTTTGGTCAGTGGACTGAACCGGGGTCCCCGAGCATACGATACAAGACAATGAGGCGGCAGGATGTTTGCAGTTTCCGGGTGAAGGACCGCCGATGAATCAACGCGCCTCGAATCTCGTCAGCAAAGTGGTGGTGGTCGACGACGATGCGGAGCATCAGCGGATTGTCCGCCGCGCCGTCGAGACGACCGCGCATCTGTTCAGTCCCGAAGACGCGCCGGCTCGGATCGTCGTGTGCGCCGATCCGGCCACGGCGATGGCGCATCTGCAGACGGACGGGATATGCGTCGTGCTCTGCGACTACGCGATGCCCGCCGGCTCCGGCCTGGATTGGCTGCCCAAGTTCGTGCACGCCCGCGTCGGCCCGGTGCTCCTGATGACCAGTCACGGCTCGGAGCGCATCGCCGCCAAGGCATTCCACAGCGGCGCCGCCGATTATCTCGTCAAAAGCGACTTCATCGAGCAGCCGATGATGCTCGCGCACGCCATCGCCCATGCCGCGCGGCGCTACCGTCTGGAGGAACTCAATCGCGAGCTCACGGGTCAGCTCAAGCAGGTCACGACGGATCTGGCGCGCAAGAACCGCCGGCTCTCGGAGCTGAGCGATGCGGCGCACGGGTTCGTCGACGACGTGGCGCACGATTTCCGCACGCCGTTGACCGTCGTGCAGGAATATGCGGCGATCATTGCGGACGAGCTCGACGGCCCGGTCAACGACAAGCAGCGGCAGCATCTGAACGTCATCATGGCCGCGGCGCGCGAAATGTCGCACATGGTCGACGATTTCCTGGACTCGACGCGCCTGCGCGTCGGCACGGTCCGGACCGATCGCCAGTCGCACCGGGTCGCCGACCTGATCGATCGGGCGATCCAGATGCTCACGCTTCAGGCCCGGTCGCGCCAGGTCACGCTCGAAACGCGCATCGCGCCGGATGTCAATCCCGTGTATGCCGACGGCGAGAAGATCCGTCGCGTGCTGATCAATCTCGCGTCCAATGCGATCAAAGTTTCGCCGCCCGGTTCGACCGTTTGTCTCGCCGCGGAACCTGATGCGTGCGGCGACGTGCGCGTGAGCGTCATCGATGCCGGGCCCGGTCTGGACGAAGCGCAGCGGGACCGCATCTTCGAGCGCTTCCATCAGGGCGACGCCGAAGGCGAGCACGAGCCGCATGGCGCCCGCGGCCTGGGGCTCGGTCTGAGCATCGTGCAGCAACTGGTGCAGCTCAATCTCGGCCGCGTCGCACTCGTCAGTCGTCGCGGAGAAGGCAGCACCTTTTCCATCACGCTCAGCGCCGACGAACCATCCCGCATCCTCCACAATTTTCTCCACAGCCGGCTTCACGCCGACGACAGCGCGGAACTGGGCGCGATCCGGTTCGGCGCCGCTGACGAAAATGAATTCGAGTCGCTTCACCGATTGCTCGCACACACCGGCGCCTCCTCCGAATTGATCCTGGCCCATCCCTCGCACCGGTCGGTGCTGGTCATCGGACGCTGGCCGTCGACGGCGGCGCGGGCGGAGGAACTGAATCAGACCATCGAGGCGTCCCGCCGGTCACGAGGACAGAGCGGGGCGTCTGTGCGTTTGAACATTCTGGGGTCCTGGCCGCTGAACGAATCGCATCGTGCGTTGCACGCGCAGCTCACCGCGGCGATCGAATGGAGTACTGATCATGCGTCCGTGCATACTGCTCATTGATGATGATGAACGCCTTGTCGCCGCGCTGCGCCTTCGACTTGAAGAGTCCGGCTTCGCCGTCGCCGCCGCCGCCGACGGCGCATCCGGTCTCGCCGCCGCCGCCGAGCATCGCCCCGGCGCGATCGTGCTTGATCTGCATCTGCCTGACCTGGACGGCTACGACGTTTGCCGCCGCCTCGCCGCCGACGTGTCGCTGGCGTCGATTCCTGTGATCGTGCTCTCGGGCAAGGACGATGCGCAGGCCCGCCGCGCCGCATTCGATGTCGGCGCGGCCGACTTCCTCGCCAAACCGTACAACTCGCTCGATGTCCTGGCCGCACTGCGCTCCGTCGTCAACATGGACGACACCGACGCGCCGGCGCGCCGCTCCGCCAGCGCCTGAGGCATGACTCCGTTTGTAACATCTGCGCCGCCTGCTCCGCCGCGCCAACCGTCGCATCACGACAAACGATCGACCCGCGCTTAACCGGCGGCGGGGCGGCGACGATGATGCACACGGACCCGGCGCGTCGACGAGGAGCAACGACATGGATCATTTCGTCACCGGTCGTTACGGACACTGGCCCGACGCCTCTTCGCAGAGCGGCCGCAGGATCGAAGCCGACGGGGTCGACGCGTGTCAGGACGCGCTGGACCTGCCCGGGTTCGAGTGGGCGGAGGACGCGGCGGCGGATCCGTGGGCCCATGCCGCTCAGCTCCCCAATCTCTTTGAGGAAATCCTCGAATCGACGCCCTTGCCGCCGATGCCTCCGCGGCAAAGGACCGTCCCGCACCCCCGCGGTGACCGCCGTTGATCGACCGCACCGTCCCCGGCCGATACTACAATGTCACCGCATGAATCCGACGCTTGCTGAACATATCGATGATCTGATCGCGCGCCATCTGAGCGACCTGGTCGCCTTGCGCCACGATCTGCATGCCCATCCGCAGCTCGGCTACAAGGAAACCTACGCCAGCGCCATGGTAAGGCGCGAGCTTGACGCGGCGGGCGTCGAATATGAAAAGGACATCGCCCAAACCGGCGTCGTCGGGCGCCTCGGCGACGGCGGCGGCGCGATCGGTCTGCGGGCTGACATGGACGCGCTGCCGATCGACGAGCAGACGATGCTGCCTTACGCTTCGCAGCACCCCGGCTGCATGCACGCCTGCGGACACGATGGGCACACCACGATCCTCATCGGCGCCGCCCGCGTCCTCAGCGAACTGCGCGATCAGTTGCCGCGCCCGGTGCGCTTCGTGTTTCAACCCGCCGAGGAAATCGGCGCGGGGGCCAAGCGCATGATCGAAGGCGGGGCGCTGAAGGATGTGAGCACGATGTTCGGACTGCACGGCGTGCCGATGCTGCCTGTGGGCGTGATGGCCAGTCGTTCCGGTCCGCTCATGGCCGCCCCCGCCGACTTCACCATCGAAGTGCGCGGCCGCGGGGGCCACGGCGCCATGCCGCACCTGTGCCATGACCCCATCGTCGCCGCCGCACAGATCGTCACCGCGCTTCAGACGATCATCACACGCGACCGCGATCCGGTGGACCCGGCCGTGATCAGCGTCGGCTCGCTGCACGCCGGCGAAGCGCCCAATGTCATTCCCGACACCGCGACGATTCGTGGCACGTATCGATTCATCACGCCCGCCACCGGTGTACTGCTGCGATCGCGCATGAACGAAGTCGCCGCGCAGATCGCCGCCGCGCACCGCTGCACCGCCCATGCGACTTTCGATCAGGGCTACCCCGTGCTCGTCAACGACCCGGGCGTCTGCGCCTACGCCATGAGCATCGCCCGGCGAACGCTCGGCGAAAAGGCCGTCATCGACCTGCCCGTCCCCGTCATGCCCGGCGAGGACTTCGCGTTTTACGGTCAGCACGTGCCCAGCTTCTTCGCCTTCATCGGCGTCCGCCCGCACGATCGCCAAGACTACCCCGGCCTGCACTCAAGCCAGTACGACTTCACCGACGCCGCCATCCCCGTCGGCATCCGACTCATGTGCGCCTGGGCCTTGAACGGCGGACCCTCGGCGTAATCCGGTCACATCGCCGAAACGACCGGCCTCGGCAGCCCCAGAAAATTCGCCAGCAGCATCGGCCCCTCGACCGTCAGAAAACTCTCGGGATGGAACTGCACGCCTTCGATCGGCGCCTTGTCCCATTTGCGCCGCATCCCCATCACCTCGCCCTCGGCCGTCCACGCGCTGATCTCCCACAAATCCGTCGGCACCGTCTCCCGCCGCACCACCAGACTGTGATACCGCGTCGCCTCGAACGGATTGCTCAGCCCCGCGAACACGCCCTTGCCGTCGTGATGGATCGGCGAAGTCTTGCCGTGCATCAGCCGGTAGTTCCGCTCGACGATCATGCCGTGCGTGAAGCCCATGCACTGATGCCCCAGGCACACGCCCAGAATCGGCACGCGCCCCTCGAAGCGCAGGATGATGTCGTTCGACACCCCGCCCTCCGCCGGCGTACACGGCCCGGGCGAGATGATGACCCGCTCCGGCTTCATCGCCTCCGCCTCGTCCGCCGAAATCTTGTCATTCCGCACCACGCGCAGATCCAGCGAAGCGTCAAGCTCGCCAATCCGCTGCACGAGGTTGTAGGTGAAGCTGTCGTAGTTGTCGATGAGAAGAATCATGGGAGAAGGGGGTCGGGGGTTAGGGGTTGGGGATCAGGGTTCTTCACGTAGGTTGGGTCCGCTACACTTGACCCATCCTACTCGCATAACGTCAAACCGCCACACGAGAAATCAATTCATTCTTCAAAATCGAAATGCACTGAAGATTCACACATTGTAATGCGTTTATCGTTTTTTGCATAGAATCGGCCAGGTTCCATTCTCTGCGTATTGATAGCGACGACTCGGATATTTCTAGCAACCGTCATTGACCCAATCACGAAAGCGATTCGTCCTTTCACCAACTTCGGTAAAGTTGATCCTAGAATACTTAAGCTCGCTGGCTCCATCTCTCGTACCCAATCGATGATTGGTTGCGAATCTAGGTCGACGGCAATTTTGTGAGCACATTCGTTGCGAATCTTGATCACTTTCGATGCTGTCCGAAATGTTTTTTCGTTAATCAGGCCACTCATGTATGCAACTTGCAACTTTACGGCAGCATTACCGAGTGGGCCCGTGGGTCGAAGCAGCATATCCGAAAGTTGAGCATTGTTTACCCAATAGGCACGCAGCAGTTCGGATACTGCATTGTCAATGTCGGCAGCTACGACCAGTACACAGCCGCGATCAGACTCCCCCTTTAGACGTTCGATGTACTCATCGTAATCTGCTGGAAATTCACCCGATGAATTGAGAATTAGTTCTGTTGACTCGTCAGTCATTGGTCTTCTTGATGTGGTTTTGCTCAAGTCTACACGTACATCTACGCCTTCCACATATACATGCCATTCTAGCAAGAAAGTCGGCCGCGAGCGGCTTCGCTAAACGGGGGGCGTCGGCGTGTCATTTACTCCGCACTCCGCATTCCCCGTTCCGCACTCGATTCACGCGGCGGGTTTCCAGTCGGCGACGCCGTCGAGGGTCACGAGGAACAGATCGTTCGTGATGGGGTAGGGCATCGAGCGGTAGTCGTCGTCGATGCGTTGCTGGAGGCGGTGGACGAAGTTGTCGGGCTCTTTGGGGAAGGCGATGAAGATATCGCGGGCGGGGATGGCGACGAGAAAGTTGCCGCCGAATTCGGGGGCGAGCTGCGGGTAGAGTCGGTCGAGCAGGAGGCGCGAGGCGTCGTAGCCGTCGCCCGTGTTGAACAGGGCGGCGGCGCCCTCGGCTCCCTGGAAAAGCTGAAGTTCGAGATTGGGGCGATAACCGGCCAGGTTCGTGCGGGCCATGGCGTCCAGGTCATCGAGCCCGATGCCCCAACGGATAAGCTGCTCCGTGGTGACGGGCGTGGCGGCGCCGTTGAGCTCGACCATGTAGAGAATCACGGTGTCGTTGATGTAGGGCTGGTGGGCGATGAGTTCGGGGCGCGTCGAGCGGAAGACGCCGTAACCATGAATCCGCGGCATCACCTTTGTCCGCACCACCTCCAGCGGCAGCGGCGTCTCTTCGAGCATCTGCACATTGCGCACCGCCTCGACGAACTCGGCGATCATCTCGTGCACCTTCGAGTCGTCCTTGAGGAAAGCGCGGTAGAGATCTTCGAGTCCGACGACGCGATCGTCGACGGTCATCTCCAGCGGGCCGGTGATGTGGATGGTCGAGCGGTCGTAGAGCTTGCGGAAGGAGCGTGCGACGTGCTCGGTGAAGGCCTCGGGTTCTTTGGGGACGTTGGGCATGACCTCTCTCCGGTCATTGTTACGTCGCCGGCGATGCCCACGTTCATCGCAGACATCTGATCCTATGCCCGATATCGGCACGCGGCGACGGATGGCTTGATCGGGAAATCACCGAGTCGGGCGTGACGCGGCTCATTGGGCCATGTTTTGGAGGGATTGGGGAATCTGGGGGCAGGCGCCCTTCTGCGAAGCGACGAAAGCGCCGAGATGATTGGCCATCGCGATCGTGCGGGGCCAGGGCCAGCGGTGCGTCACGCCATGCAATAGCGCCGCCGCCGTCGCATCGCCCGCGCCCACCGCGTCGCTCCCGCTCGTGTCCACGCTCACTGGCTCGCCCTCAAACTTCCCGCCGGGCGTATACACCACCACGCCGTCCGGCCCGCGCGTCAGCGCCAGCCAGTGCAGATCGAACCGCTTGAGAAGCGTCGCCGCCGCGTCGTCGAAACTGCCGCCGAGGTTGAATAGATCGTCGAGCGTGCGCAGCTCCGCCGTGTTGAGCTTGAGGGCCGTGGCGATCTCGCAGCTTCGCGTCAGACTTCGGCGATCGAAATAATCCTGCCGCAGGTTCACATCAAAAAGGCGCACCGCCTGTCGGGCCGTCTCGGCGAAACGGTAGATGTTGTTGCGCGACTGGGCCTCGCGCTGGGCCAGCGAACCGAAGCACACCGCATCGGTGCGCCGGGCCAGCGCATCCAGATCGGGGTCGTACTGAATGACGTCCCACGCGACATGGTTGACGATGTCATACGTCGGCTCGCCGTCCGGGCCGGTGCCGACGATGACGGTGCCGGTGGGGCGGTCGGGGTCGGTTTGCAGATAGTCGACGCTCATGCCGCGCTTGGTCAGTTCGTCGCGCACCTGTCGGCCCATGTCGTCCTGCCCGACGCGCGAGACGACAATGCCGTGGTTGCCGAGCTGCTGTGCATGCACCGCCACATTCAGCGGCGCGCCGCCCAGATGCGCTTCGTCACCGAAGACATCGAACAGCGCCTCCCCGAGGCCGACAATCGTGCGGGCATTGGCCATATGTCGGGCATTATACGGTTTGGCAATGGGGTGCACAGCCGCTACGATGCCCCGGCCAAAGGAAGCCCACCGCACGATGAGCAAATCAACGAACATCACCTGGCACGACGGCGTCGTCGGCCGCGAGGAGCGGCGGGAACTGCTCGGCCACACCGGCGCGACCCTCTGGTTCACCGGCCTCAGCGGCAGCGGCAAGTCCACCGTCGCCTGCGCCGTCGAGCAGGCGCTTTTGCATCAGCGCGTGCACAGCTACCGGCTCGACGGCGACAACGTCCGCTACGGGCTCAACAACAATCTGACCTTCTCCGCCGAGGACCGCACGGAAAACATCCGCCGCATCGGCGAGGTCGCCAAACTGTTCGCCGATGCCTGCGTCATCGTGCTCGCCAGCTTCATCAGCCCGTACCGCACCGACCGCGACCGCGTGCGGAAGCTGCACGAGGACGCGGGCCTGGCGTTCGTGGAGATTTACGTGCGTTGCCCCATCGAAGTCGCCGAGCAGCGCGACCCCAAGGGGCTCTACAAAAAGGCCCGCGCCGGCCAGATCAAGGGATTCACCGGCATCGACGACCCCTACGAAGAACCCGCCGCGCCCGAACTGATCGTCGACACGAGCCAGTTGTCGATCGAACAGGCGGTCGAAAAAGTCGTCACATACTTGAACGAGCGCGGACTCATCGCCGCCAAATGACCGATACGAAGGAAATGACCAATGACCAAGCACCAATGACCAGGGAAGGAACGGCCTGCGGCCTTTCATTTTGACATTGGGTCATTGAACATTGCCTTGGTCATTGGTGCTTGGTCATTGGTCATTTTCTCCACCATGCCTATCGACCTTCACATGCACTCGACCGCTTCGGACGGCACGGATGCGCCGGCGGCGCTGGCGAAGCTGGCGGCGGAGGCCGGGCTCTCGGCGATCGCGCTGACGGATCATGACACGACGGCGGGGCTCGCCGAGTGCGCCAAGGCGTGCAAGCGGCGGAAGCTCACGTTTGTGCCGGGCATCGAGCTTTCGACGGAGCGCGGCAAGCCGCGCGGTGCGCTGCACCTTCTCGGTTACCACATCCGTGAAGACGCCCCGGCCCTGCGGGCCGTGATCGACGAACTTCAGGAAGCGCGTCGGATGCGCAATCCGCAGATCGTCGAGTCGCTTCAGAAACTCGGCGTGGACATCACGCTCGACGAGATCGCCGCCGAAGCGGGCGAGGCCGGCGCTTCCGGGAGTGCGACGATCGGCCGGCCGCACATCGCCGCCGTGCTCGTCCGCAAAGGTTACGCCAAGTCGATTCAGGATGCGTTCCGGCGCTACATCGGATTCGGCGCCCCGGCCTACGCCCGCAAGGACAACCTCGCGCCGCAGCGGGGCATCGAAGCGATTCACGAAGCCGGCGGCGTCGCCGTGCTCGCCCATCCCGTGCAGCTCAAGTGCGAGGATGACACTGAACTGCAACAGCTCGTCGCCCAGCTTGTCCGGGCCGGGCTCGACGGGCTGGAGATCTGGCACTCCGATCACACGCCGGCGATGGTGGATCAGTACCGCCGGCTCGCGGAGCGGTACGAGCTGATCGTGACCGGCGGCAGCGACTATCACGGGCTGCGCAAACAGATTGCGATCGGGTCGCAGGCGGTGCCCGACGACGTGCTCGCGTCGCTGGCGGCGTCATCGAAGTCCGCGTAATCCGCCCGGTTTTAAGCGCACCGTCGCAAAACGCCGATGCGTATTGCAAACGAGTCGGGGTCGGATTAGCATGCGATTTGTGAGAGGGTCCGGGGCGGTGTGCGGCGTGGTAATCTCACTCAATGATCGAAGGGATGTAACGTGAATCAGTCGGTGATGCGGTGTGCGTGGTTGCTGGTGTTGTCGGTCGGGACGAGTCTTCATGCGGCGAATCTGACGCTCTGCCCGGAGCGCGAAGCTTCGCCCGCCGGGCTCGAGCCCGCCGCGACGAACGAGCCGTTCAAGGCCGGTTCGTGGAACCTGAATCTTTACGCGGGCCAGTGGCGCGAAGCGTTCGGCGGGGACAACGAGAAGCTGACGTTCGGCACCGTCGACGTCGAATACTTCCTCCGGGACGACCTCTCGCTCAACGGCGAGTTCGTCGGTTACAGCGTTGACCAGCGCGAACCCGATGCCGCCGCGTTCGGGTTCAACCTCATCGGTCGATACTACTTCTGGAAACCCGTCGATGCCTTTGCGATCTACTTCGAAGGCGGGGCGGGCATCTTTGAAGGCGATCACCGCGTCCCGACGCCCGATGGCACGCACCACAACTTCACCCTGCATGTCGGCTTCGGCGCCCGCTATCAGCTTGCACAGAACCTCGCGCTCATCGGCGGGTTCCGCTACTTCCATCTGTCCAACGCCTCCATCGAAGGCAAAGCCCGCAATCCGTCCATCGACGGGTTCGGCGGCTATGGCGGATTCTCCATCGACTTCTAAAACACCGACCTCGCACAAATCGAAAGCTCAGGGATGGCCATCCCTGAGCTTTTTTCACATGCGCAAAACACCACCCGGCGATTGAGGCGGATCGCCGGGTGGGCACATCAACACCGTCTCCCGGCTTGGCAAGACCTGTTGGGGCCGGTGTACTTCTTCCCTTTCAATCCACGGGCAAACAATAGCCCGGCCGCACGTGCGCACGGTTTGGCGGCGATGAGCTTTCAATGAGCGGCACGCCTCGCAGACATTCTCACATTCTTAAGAATGTGAGAATGTCAATATGTTTTGATGTGCCGGGGCGCGATCGGCGGCGCTATTCGCTCTGCGGGCGCAGAAGCTGTTCGCGCTGGAGCATGACCTTGAGTGTGAGGCAGACCAGCTCGATCTGCGTCGAGTCCATGATACTCGAGAACGGCAGGGCGATGGTGCGCTGCGCGATCGTTTCGGTGGCGGGGTAGTCGCCGGGTTTGAACCCGAAGCGCTCGCGGTAGAAGGGTTGAAGATGAATCGGCGGGAAGTAGTTGGCGCAGCCGACATCGTGGCGGCGCAGGCCTGTGAGGATGCGGTCGCGCTCGCGCGCGGTGTAGTCGTCGGTGAGGCGGACGACGAAGACGAACCAGCTCATGTCCGTGTGATCGCAGACCGTCGGCAGGACCAGGTCGGTGTAGTCCATGAGCCGCTCGATGTACTCGCAGGCGACCTGCCGCCGGCGGTCGAGCAGCTTGTCGAGCCGTTCCATCTGCACCACGCCCAGCGCCGCGGCGACTTCCGAGAGCCGGTAGTTGTAGCCAAGGCGTTCGTGGCTGAGCCAACCGGCCTGCGACGATTGCGTCTCGGGGGCGCGGCCCTGATTGCGCATCGAGCGGCACAGGTCGGCGAGTCGATCGTCATCGGTCACGATCATGCCGCCTTCGCCTGTCGTGATCTGCTTGTTGGGATAGAAGGCGAACACGGCCGCGCGTCCGAATGAGCCGACGGGCTTGCCCTTGTACACCCCGCCCAGCGCTTCGCAGGCGTCTTCGATGAGCGGGATTTCATGACGCTGGGCGATCGAGGCGAGGCGCTCCATGTGCGTCGGATTGCCGAAGGTTTCGACGGCGATGATCGCGCGGGTGCGGTCGGTGATGGCGGCCTCGACCTTGTCGGGGTCCATGTTCAGACTGACCGGGTCGATGTCGACGAAGACGGGCGTCGCGCCGACGTAGAGAATGCAGTTGGCGGAGGCGATGAAGGAGAAGGGCGTGGTGATCACCTGATCGCCCGGGCCGATGCCCAACGCCGCCAGCACCAGATGCAGTCCCGCCGTGCCCGACGAAACCGCCACGCCGTGACGCCGCTTCGTCCGCTCGGCGATCATCTCCTCGAAGCGAACCTGCCGCGGCCCGATGCTCAGCCGCCCCGATCGAAGCACATCCGTCACCGCGGCGATTTCCGCATCGGTGATGTCCGGTGATGAAAGAGGAATGTCAGAAGCCATCGGGAAGTCGACTCATTAATTGGTTGGTTGATGCTCTTGCTGACGGATGGGCCGGCGTTTGGATTCACTCCGCTCGCCGCATTCCCCACTCCGCACTTCCTTGACTATCGGCTCAGCACGTTCGCCAGCGTCACCTTGTCCTGATCGGTGAGCTTGACGTAGGTCCAGGCCGCCTGCACGCGCAGGGGATCCTGAAGCCCCGCCCCGCCGCGCACCAGAAGACGAAGCCGCTCCATGTCCGCATCGTTCATCGGCAATCCGTGCTTGGCACGCAGGAGCAGCGCCAGCGACTCCCCGGCGTCGCTCTTGAAGCTGGTCATCCCTTCGATGAGTTTCTGCGGCTCGGGAGCGTCGGAGCGGACGAGCCCCATGATCATCGCCTCCTGCGTCAGCGCCGGCACTTTGGCCATCAGCGCTTCGATCACCGGCTTGATGTCCTTGGCCTTCTCGCTCATCTGCTCCGTGGCGAAGACGACGCCTTCGAGCCGCTCGCCGCGGAAGCGCACTTCGTTGGGCGGGGCCTCGGCGTTGAGAATGATGCCCACAAGAATCGGCTTGGCCGCCTCGATGTCCAGCCGCTGCGCGTATTGGATCACCCACTGAATCGCCAGCAGATTGTTCTGCTGCAGGAGGCCGAGCACTTCCTTGTCGGCGGGTTGGCCTTGCGCGATCGCCGCGCCGACTTTGCCGATCTGCTGAATCAGCGGCAGCGCATCGCCGTCCATGGGCTTGAACGTCGACGCATCGACCTTGTCCGCCAGATCGACCATGAGGATGGCGAGCCGGATGCGGTCGGCGACGCTCGTCGTGGCGTTGAAGCGCTTGGCCCACAGTTCCGCGGCGCCGGGGACCTTGAACATGATCGCCGTGCGGAGCGTCAGCAGGCCCAGCCCTTCGTCGATGTCTTTCTGTTGCGTGAGGCGCATGGCGAACGGGCCGACCTTGTCGAACTTGTTGCGGATCGCCGTTTGAAGGAGCATCGCTTCGACGGGCAGCTTCGCCGTCGCGTCGCCCTTGTCGATTTCGTCGAGCGCCTTTTCCGCGCCGGCGTCGCCGAGCTGCATCTTGAGCATGGCGGCCATGCCCTTCATCGCCAGATTGTCCGACGACAGCGCCTTGTCGAGCACCGCCGTGCTCTCCAGCGGCTCATTCCTGGACACCAGGTACGACGCCACGATGACCTTCACCGGCTCGCTGAGCCCCGGCCAGGTCATGAGCTGCTTGGCCTGCGGAAGATCGAGCAGGTCGCCGTCGATGGCGGAGGAGACAAGCTGGGCCTGCGTGGCGGCGTCCTTGAGGTCCGCCAGCAGCGCCAGGTCGATGTGATGCGCCGGGTCCAGTTCGCCCAGCCCGAGGATGCCGTGAATCTGCATCACCGGATGCTGCTTGGTGACCAGTTCGCTGAAGAGCGGCTTGAGCTTGGGGTCGCGCATCTGACGCAGCGACCGCAGCAGCACATTGTGCATCCCATTGAGATGCACCAGCGTGGCCTTCTTGAGAAGCCAGACGGCGCTGTCGGCGGTTTCGTCGGCCCGCGTGAGCGAACCAAGGGTCAAAACCGCCATCAAAGCGGCGAGAATGCGGACAAAGGGTCGTTTCATGACGCCATTGTAGTGGGCGCGGCAGGGGGGTACAAACGGACGCGATGGGGCCCGATGGAAAATGGAAAATGGCAATTGGGAAATGGAAAATCGGCGGATTCGCCATTTTCCGTTTTCCAATTGCCATTTGCCATTGAAGAGCGATTCACGCCGCGGGGGCGCTTTGGAGCACGGCCCTGCGCAGGCGATCGACAAGCTGGTCGAGTCGGGCGTCGGTCACGCCGTCGGCTTCGGTGAGCGGGGTCTGGGCTGCGACCTGCTCGGCGAGGCGTTTGTGCGCGGTGACAATGGTCGAATGATTGGGGCGGTGCAGGGCCTTGGCCAGTTCGGGGTAGCTGAGGGTGGTCATCTGCCTCGCGAGATAGATCGCCACGGACCGGGCGAGCACGACGCGTCGATGCCGCCCGCGGTCCATGAGCAGCGTCCGCTCGACGCCCATCTCGCGGCAGACGACGTCGATGATCTGCTCGACGCGCACCGGGCGACGATTGAGGCGCAGGTCATCGGGTTCGAGCAGGCGATGCACGAGCGACGCGCCGATGGGCCGATGACGGATCGCCGTCTCGCGCACCGCCGCCATCGCCGCCAGCCGCGCGAGCAGTCCCTCCATTTCGCGCACCGAGCCGGTGGGGTGATCGGCGAGCAGGTCGAGGGCTTCGTCGATGATGGTCATGCCGCGCCGCTGGGCCAAGGCGGCGAGAATCCGCCGGCGAAGATTCCGCTCGGGGGCCTCGACCTTGACGACCATGCCGCTCATGAAGCGCGACACCAGCGCCTGCGAGAACTGCTGAATCATCTTCGGATGCGCATCGGAGGCGAGGATGAGCCGGGCGCCCTGGAGATCCATCGCGTCGAAGGTGTGCAGGAATTCGGTCTGCGTGGCGGACTTGCTTGAAAAGAAGTGCACATCGTCGACCGCCAGCAGGTCCAGCCCGCGCAGCCGGCGGCGCAGCTCGCCCAGCCGGTTCTTCTGCACCGCCATGACGTACTGGTTGGTGAACTGCTCGGCGGAGGTGTAGCACCATCGGCCGGTCGGATGCTGCTGGGCGTAACGCTGGCAGAGGCCCTGAAGCAGATGCGTCTTGCCCAGTCCGCAGGAACCGTGAATGAACAGGGGGTTCATCGTCACCTGCGCCTCGTCGACCATGCGGCACGCGGCCGTGAACGCCAGTTCGTTGGACGAGCCGACGATGAAGTCGTCGAGCGTATGGCGCAGGGGGATGTGACGCGGGCGCGGCGGGGGGGCGGCCGGTACGGGGACCGCGGCGGCGGTTTCGGTCGTGCGATGTGGACCGGCCGGAGCGATCCTTCGCTCCGATACCGATCCGCAGGCGGGGTCCACGTGCAGGCGCACCTTGGCGGCGGGCCCCAGCTCCGCGGCGGCAAGCGCCTGAAGCTGCTCGTGGAAGTGGCCTTCGATCCAGTCGGCGACGAAGCGCGTCGGCACGGCGACGTTCAACGCCTCCGCGTCCGCCTCGACGCGGGCGGACTGGAACCACATTTCGTATTTGCCGTCGCCCAGCGCGTCAGCCAGTTTTTGCGCAATGCGACAGCGATCGGAATTCAAGGACAGTTCACGGGTCACGTCGTTCCCCAATGAGCGAGCGAAGTCGGGTTCACACACCCTGCCGCGCCGCGCGATCACCGCGCGTGCGTCAGGCACATCGACATCCGTGCGGAATTGCACACGCCTGTTGCGACCGATGCCTCGTTGCCTCGTGTCGCGCTCCTGCGTGTGACGGACTCGATCTTCCGTGACCGAACAGGTCCAAGAATAAGCGACAACTTGATCGAGTCAATAGGTGAGAACGAGATGCGCGATGGGCGAGCATCACATAAGCTCGGCGCATCAAGCAGTTGAGCGCGGCAAAAAAGTTTTGTCCACCGTGCGCGGCGCGCGTGTTGAAAAGTTTGTGGAAAAGTTGATGGTTCACGCATGGGTCATCGTGCTGGCGCGATGCAATGATCGAATCAGCGCGACCTTGCGCGCCAGTCGTCGGAATCCGAAGCGCTTGTAGAGCGTCATCGCCGGCGCATTGGTTTCGTCGACGGCGAGCGTGATGTACGGCTCATCGCGCTGGGCGCACAGATGCAGCCCGCGCTGCATGAGCAGCGCGCCCAGTCCGCGCCCGCGATACGCCGCGCCGATGCCCAGATACACCAGTTCAACGCACTGCGCCGCCGGCACCGGATTGAGCAGTATCACGCCCGCCGGCTTGCCCCCGATGCGCAACAGCGTCCACAGCGCGGGGTCGAACACGCCCGTGGCGCGATGCCCCGCCAGTACATCCGGCGTGCAGCGCAGGCCTTGCAACGCCGGGCAGTCGAGCGTCCGCTCATAACTGGCGTCCAGCACGCTGACAAAATCACCGACCCGCGCTTCCTGATAGCTCTCAAAGGTCACATCCGCCGGCAGCGCGGGCGGCTGAGCATGACCCGGCACGCGCGTCTGCAAATAACAGAGCGTGGTGAGCGTCGTGAAGCCCGCATCGTCGAAGGCCCCGAGCCGCAGGTCGTCATCCGGGTCGATCAGTGCCTGTGCGAGCGTGACCTGCGACGGGGGGAGATCGGCGACGGCGGCGTCGATCAATTCGGCCATCGCCGCCACGTCCCGCCGGCGGTCCAGGCGGCTGGTGAACACCAGCCCGGTCCGTCCGGTCTGCGGGAGGACGACGGCGGCGTGATGAATCTCGCCGCGGGCGTCGAACGCGCCCCAGAGGTGTTCATTGGGCAAGGAGCCGGTGGCGACGTAATCGAGGAGCCGGCGGACCTGAGCCGCGGCCAGCGGGGCGGAATCGGTCTGGATGCGGCGGATCGTCGTCATGGTAAGACTGCGGCGAATAAGGTTTTGACGGCTGGGCGACTGATGGTAGAATACCAAATCAGCCCTTGCCAACGGGAGGTGCGCCGCGTGAAAGCTTTTTCATCGATGCTGGTGGTTCTGACGGTCGTGGCGGCGGCGGCGCTTTCGTTCGTGCCCGCATTCGCCGAGGCGCCGGAGCCGGATGTCGTGCCGTCGAGTTGGGAACTGGGCTTCAAGTATCACACGCCCGCGGTGATCAGTGTCCGCCTGCCCGGTGAGGACAAGCCCCGGCTGTACTGGTACATGACATACACGGTGACGAACGGCACGGGCGAGGACCAGCTTTTCGTGCCGGATGCGGTGCTATTGACGGATGCGGGCGATCTGATGCAGGCCAACCGCTCGGTGCCCCCGACCGTGTTCAAGGCCATCAAGAGCCATCTGGATAATCCGCTGCTCGAAAGCCCGACGCAGATCATCGGCAAACTGCTTCAGGGGCCCGACAACGCCAAGGACGGCGTGTTCATCTGGGAACTGCCCAACCATGACGTCGACCACCTGACCTTTTTCATCGGCGGTCTGAGCGGCGAGACGCACGAAGTCAAGGACGAAGCGACGGGCGATGTGCACCTGCTTCGCAAAACGCTCATGGTCGAATACCAGTCCCCCGGCGACGAGTCGCATGCGGAGATTAAGCCCTTCATCAAAAAAGGCCAGGACTGGGTCGTCCGCTGACCCCCGGTAGCTGGGTTCGGGCTTACGGCTGGCGCCTGAAACCTGAATCCTTGAAGCGATTTTCCCCGCTTGCCCGACGGCCCCGTCCCCGCTATACTCCCCGACCCTATTTGAAGGACCTGCGTCATGGCACATAAGAAGGGACAAGGCTCGACCCGCAACGGGCGCGACTCCAATCCGCAGTACCGCGGCATCAAGCTCTACGGCGGCCAGATGGCCAAAGCCGGGGCGATCATCGTCCGCCAGTGCGGCACCGTCTTCAAGCCCGGCTACCAGGTCGCCCGCGCCAAGGACGACTCGCTCTTCGCCCTCGTCCCCGGCCGCGTCCGATTCTCCGGCCGTCGCGTCCACATCGACAGCGTCGAAGCTTAAACCGTCAGGTTTCAGCCATCAGCAATCAGCAGGGCGCTACGTGTGTAGCGCCCTTTTTCTATGCCCCGCCGGACGCCAATGACCAATGACCAAATCCCAATGACCAATGAAGGAACGGCCTTCGGCCTCTTTCACAGAGTCATTTGAGCATTCCGTCATTCCCTTGGTCATTGGTGCTTGGACATTGGTCATTTCCCCATCATGCTTGTCGATCAGGCCATCATCCATGTCAAAGCCGGCAACGGCGGCGACGGTAAAGTCAGCTTCCGACGCGAGGCGTTCGTCCCCAAGGGCGGACCCGACGGCGGCGACGGCGGGCAGGGCGGTGACGTCTATCTCGTCGCCACGCCCGGCGTCGATACACTGCTCGACATGACCGGTCGCCACCACTGGTCCGCCGAGCATGGCGAGCCCGGCGGATCGAAGGGCATGACCGGCAAATCCGGCGAAGACCTCACCATCAAAATCCCCCCCGGCACACTCGTCTACGATGACGAAACCGGCAAGCTCATCGACGACATGGACACGCCCGGCAAGTCCCTGCTCATCGCACGCGGCGGCACCGGCGGGTTCGGCAACGAACACTTCAAATCCGCCACCCATCAAGTCCCCCGCGAGCACACCCCCGGCACCCCCGGCGAAGCCAAAACCCTCCGGTTCGAACTCAAACTCATCGCCGACGTCGGCCTCGTTGGAAAGCCCAACGCCGGCAAGTCCACGCTGCTCTCCCGCATCTCAAAAGCCCGCCCCAAAATCGCCGACTACCCCTTCACCACGCTTGAACCCCAACTCGGCATCGCACAGCTCTCCGGCTTCCGCCGCCTCGTCGTCGCCGACATCCCCGGCCTCATCGCCGGCGCATCCCACGGGGCCGGCCTCGGTTTCGAATTCCTCCGCCACATCGAACGCACCCGCATCCTGGTCCACCTTCTGGAAGTCGAGCCCACCGACGGCTCCGATCCGATCGACAACTACCGCACCATCCACGATGAACTCGCCCGGTATTCGCCCATCCTTGCCTCCAAACCCGTCATCGTCGCCGTCTCCAAAACCGACACCCTCGGCGGCGACGAAGACGCCGCCACCGCCGCCGCCATGCTCAGCGCCGAACTGAACCTCCCCGTCCTCCCGCTGAGTTCCATCACCGGCCGCGGCCTCACCGAACTCCTCGAAAAATGCTGGTCCACACTCCACCCGAGCGCCGACTGAACCCGCTCGCGGCTTCGCCTATACTCCCCCCTATGTCCATCACCCTCATCGCCATCAGCGTCGGCAATTCGCGCACACAGATCGGCTCGTTCGATGGGACGAACCTGCTCGCTTCGCACACGATCGCCAATGATGCGCTCAATACGTTGCCCGGCCTTCTGGCCGAGCTCGGCGAGGCGCCGGCGATTTTTCTCAGCTCGGTCAACGAACCGGTGGCGGAGCGCATCAGCGCCATGATCGAGGCCGACCTCGTGCGCGTCGAGCGCGATGTGAACATTCCCATCGGGCGCAAGCTCGATGTCGAATCCATCGTCGGCGAGGATCGACTGCTCAACGCCGCCGCGGCCTTCGATCAGATCAAGCAGGCGGTGATCATCGTCGACGCGGGCACCGCCCTGACCGTCGACTTCGTCGATGGCGAAGGCACGTTCCACGGCGGGGCGATCCTGCCCGGCGCCCGCATGATGCTCCGCGCCATGCACGAATACACCGCGCAGCTTCCGCTCATCGACCTCGCCGAGCCCGACGAACCCATCGGGCACTCGACCCGGCAGGCCATGTTGACCGGCGTCGTCAACGGTCTGCGCGGCGCGGTGCGTGAACTCGTCGAGAAATTCGCCGAAGTCTACCGGGGCTACCCGAAAGTGATCGCCACCGGCGGGGATGCGGCGCTGCTTTTTGAGCGCTATGATCTGATAGAAGCCATCGTGCCGGATCTGACGTTGCGCGGCATGGCCCTGACGCATCGCACCGCGACAAGTCAGTCCGAGTAATCGGAGACGCACATGTCGCCGCAGAGCAACACACCCAGCCCGCAACAGACGCTTCTGGTCTTGCGCATCATCTGGGGCGCGATGCTCATGGGCATTCTCGTCTTCGCGTTCGCTGCGATCGCACTGGCGATGAACGAAAACGCCGCCAAACCGGCGATGGACGAAGCGACGACCAATCTGCTTTTCTACATCTCGATCGGTCTCGTCGTCGTGCTCATTCCGTTGGCGATGTTCATGCGCGGGCAGATTCACAAGAGCGGCTGGGTCGGCGATGTCGTGACCCCGTCCAAATACGCCGCCGGCAACATCATCGCGTTCGCCCTGTGCGAAGGCCCCGCCTTTTTCTCGTTGATCGTCGTGCTCCTCACGCACTCGATCGTGCCGCAGATCGTGCCCGGCGGCGTGGCGGTGCTGTTTCTGATCCTCATGTTTCCCAACGGCCGGGCGATGTTCGCGCCGGCCGATGCGTCCCTTGTCTCGCGAACCGAAAGGAGTGCTGAACATGATCCCGTCACCGAACGCTGACGCCCCCATGAGCGCCTCCGCCGCGCTGCGGAGAGCCATGCTCACGTGGTTCGTCCTCGTTATGATCGTCGCCTGCGCCCTGAGTCTGACGCTCGTGCAGCTCACCGCCGCCTCGACCGCGTCGGGCGCCGAAGCCGGGACGCAGCACGTCGACGGCTGGTTCGTCCTCTCGATGATCATGCTCGGCCTGCTCACGCCCGCGTGCATCGTCTCGCACTGGATGCTCTTCCGCCATTACTGGAAAGACGGCATCGTGCAGCCGCACGGATACCTCAAGGCGTCGGTCGTCCTCTGGACCGGGCTGTCAGTGGCGTGCATCGTCGTGTGCATCGGGGCGGTCATGCGCAATGTGTTCATGCCCGACCTGCTCCTGGCCGTGCCCGAATTCGCACTGCTGGTGCTCAGTTGGCCCAACGGATGGGCCATGACGCACCCGGTTCCGCGCGAGTTTGAAGACGATCAGGAGATCCTGCATCTGCAGGGCGTCTGATGCATGACTGACGTCCGCTTCACCGTCGCCACCGCCCCCGCCCCCGGAGCCATCGGCCTCATCGAACTCCGCGGCTCGGGCGTCGGCGACGTCGTGTCGCGCCTGACCGGCTCCGCGCTCACCGATCGCGCCCGACTCGCCGACTTCGCCGGCATCGACGAAGGCCTCGTCGTCCCGCTCCGCCCCGATGTCTGCCAGCTCATGCCCCACGCCGGCCCGCGCGTCATGCAGCGCCTCGCCGATCAACTCATCGCCCTTGGCGCTTCGCCCGACACCGATGCCTCCCCGCGCGATCTGTACCCCGAAGCCGCCAGCGACTTCGACGCCGACCTATTGCACGCCCTCGCTTTCGCCGCCTCTCCCGCCGCCATCGACCTGCTCCTGGATCAACCCCGCCGCTGGCGCACCCACCTCGCCTCACCGTTGAGCGACGCCGCCAGCGGCGTGCTTTCCTCCTCCCCCCTCGACCATCTCTTAAAACCGCCGACCGTCGTCCTCATCGGTCCCCCCAACGTCGGCAAATCGACATTGAGCAATCTCGTGCTCGGCCGCGCCATGAGTCTGACCGCCGACCTGCCCGGCACGACGCGCGACTGGGTCGCCGCCCTCGCGCAGTTGCCCACGCCGATCGGCGAAGTCGCCGTCCGATGGTTCGACACGCCGGGCTTGCGCGACAGCGATGACCCGATCGAGCAGCGCGCCATCGCGCTGGCCCGCCGCCTGATCGCCTCCGCCGATGTGCTTATCGCTCTGACCGAACCGTCGGTCGCTTTTCCGCCCGCCGAAGCGCTGCCGCGGACGCCCGACCTGTTCGTGCTCAACAAGTCCGATCTTTCGACAGCCCCGCCGCCGCCGGATGTGCTGCCCGTCAGCGCCTTGAAAAACGAAGGCCTGCCCGCGCTTTCCGCCGCGATCGCCCGCGTGCTGGGTCTTGAAGACGTCGGGTCCGACGCGCCGTGGGCCTTCTCGCCGCCGCTGCGACAACGGGTCCAAACCGGCGACGTGCCGGGCCTGCGGGCGTACATGCGGGAAGCCCGATAAATTTTCCATTTTCCATTTTTCAGTTGCCATTTTCCATTGCCCAACCGCGCGTGACGGCCCCTCGCTCCGTCAATGGAAAATGGAAAATGACCATTGGAAAATGGAAAATATTCCCCGTCCCGCCCCGCGTTGCCGCCTCTTGTTGAGCGGGCTAAACTATGGGCTCTGATGACTGGACGCGATTCCATCTTTCTGATTGCCGTGCTTGCGGCGACGCTGGCCGGTTGCGACCGCAGCGCCAACACCGCCGGGCGCGATCCGACCGATCCCAACGCCCCGATCGCCAACATTCCGCTCATCGCCCAGCCCAACCCGCCCCTCGCCGACCTGCCCGTGCCGGTCGGATTCTGGATGCTCGAAAAGCTCAGCCGGGCGTACGAGGCCAACGGCGTGCGCTTCGTCGATCACATGTACCGCGGCAATGACGACAAGCTCGACGTCGAGCGGTTCTACCGCATGCAGATGCCTCTGAAGGGCTGGGTCTTTCGCGACACGGCGATGGTGCGCGGCATGACCGAGATGCACTTCGATCGCGGCAAGGAAATGTGCACCATCGACATCACCGGCTTCGTGCAGGCCATCGGCGGGCCGCTTTCGACCGTGCATGTCGTCATCGCGCCCGTCGGCGCGACGACGACCGGTCCGGCGACCGTGCCGATGACGCCCCTCTCGCCCGCCGCCAAACCTTAACCATTCACTGAACTGTCATCCATGGATTCTCAAGAACGTCAAGAACTCAAACAGAACGAACTGGAAGAATTTCTCCTGCATTTCAAGGAGTGGTTCTCCAAGCACTTCGCCAACACGCTGCTGATCATCCTGCTGATCATCGCCGGCGTGATGTTCGCCCGCTGGTACTCCGGCCGGGAGAAACGCGCCTTGGAAACCGCCTACGGCGAACTGGCCAATGCGCCCGATCCGTTCGGCAAGATCGAAGTGGCGACGCGCTACGAGTCGCTGCCGGGTTTCGCCGGCGTGGCCCGGCTCGACGCCGCCGACATGCTGCTGCAACAGGCGCTGGGTCTGACCGGCGACACGGCCACCGCGGCGCCGAACGCCGATGAGAAAAAGCGCTATCTCGAGCAGGCGCAGAAGCAGTATCAACTCGTCATCGACTCCAGCAAGTCCGCCATTCAGGTCTTCAACGCCCGGTTCGGCCTCGCGGCCGTGAGTGAAACGCTCGGCGATTTCGACAAGGCGCGCCAGCAGTATCAGCAGGTCGAAAAGGACGCGGGCGAGACTTGGCCGGTCTATGGGGCGCAGGCCAAACAGATGCTCGCGGACATGGACGACATCAAGTCGCCCGTCTCGTTCCCCCCGGCTCCCAAGGCGCCGCCCGCGCCCGCCGCGTCGACCGGGCCGTCGACCCTGCCCGGCCTGCCCGGCGGACTCATCGACAGTCTGACGAAGCCCGACGCCGTCGTGCCGCCGCCCGCCCCGGTGACCCCGGAAGCGCCCCCGGTCGCGCCGCCGGCGGAAAAGCCCGCTGCGCCGGCGACGGACAAGCCCGCCGAGACGCCCGCCAAGTAAGCGCCGCTGATGGAGCCGATCCGATTCCGCGCACGTCGTGCGCCGGCGGCTCGTCCCGCGATCCACCATGTCCGACGAAACCGATCCCATCGAGCGCGATATCGACTGCCTCGACGAGGGCAGCGCCCTGGAGGAATCCGATGGCGCGCAGCATCGCCGATTCATCCTCCAGCGCGACATCAAGCGCCGACTCGATCGCTACCTGACTTCCCGCCTGCCGGGCCTCTCGCGCTCCCGGCTCCAGAAGCTCATCAACGAAGGGGCCGTCTCCGTCAATGGCGCGCAGCCCAAAGCGTCGACCATCGTCCGCAATGGCGATGTCATCGACTTCATCGTTCCGCCGCCGACGCTCAAGCGCATCCCCGCCGAGGACATTCCGCTCGATGTGCTTTACGAAGATGACCAGCTCATCGTCGTCAACAAGCAGCCGAATCTGATCGTGCATCCGGCGCGGTCGAACCTCAGCGGGACGCTGGTCAACGCGCTGGCGTGGCACTTCCGCGATGTCGAGCACAACGGACTGGAGGCGCTCTCGAAAGTCGGCGTGGAGGAGTTCCGACCCGGCATCGTGCATCGGCTCGACAAGGACACGACCGGCGCGATCGTGATGGCCAAGACGGATGAGGCCCATTGGCGCATCGCCAAGCAGTTCGAGAACCGCACGGTGCAGAAGTATTACCTGGCGGTGGTGCATGGCGAGATGACGCCGCCGGGCGACGTGATCGATCAGCCGATCGGCAAGCATCCCAACGTCACCGAGGCGTACGCCGTCCGCAACGACGAGTCGGGCCGGCCGAGCGTGACGATCTATCGCGTGCGGGAGGTTTTCGACGGGTATTCGCTGGTGGAACTGGAGCTGAAGACGGGACGGACGCATCAGATTCGCGTGCATCTGACGTGGCTCGGCTTCCCGATCGTCAGCGACATCATCTACGGCGGGGAGCCGGTGGGCATGGCGGAACTGATCGCCCCGCCGCGCGCCGCCGGGGCGCAGCCGATGCTCACGTTCGCGCGGCAGAAGCACGAAGGCGTCAAAATCTGGGACCGCATGGCCCAGCGCGACGATCTGATCATCGAGCGGCCGGCCCTGCACGCCTCGGTCCTCCAGTTCGCGCACCCGACGACCGGCAAGACCATGACCTTCACCGCGCCGCTGTACCCGGACATGGCCAAGCTTATCCGCACGCTGCGCGACAAGCGCCCCAAATCCGGGCCCCTCAAAGCCGAAGGCGCCGGCGTCGATCTGGACAAAGTATTACCCCACGTTTAGCGGCGGGGCATCGCCCCGCGCTACGATGCGTCATGGCCGACTGCTGCCATCATCATCACGACCACGATCATGATCACGTCAAGCGTCCGCCCGCCGACGCGCATGACACGCGGATGTACACGTGTCCGATGCATCCGGAGGTGCGGCAGGCGGGTCCCGGCGACTGCCCCAAATGCGGCATGGCCTTGGAGCCGATGCAGGTCAGCGCCGACGACCAACCCGACCCCGAACTCGTCACGATGTCGCGCCGGTTTTATGTGTGTGCGCCGCTGGCGTTGATCGTGATGGGGCTGTCGATGGGGGGGATGATTCCGGGCGTGCATTTGGAGCCGTGGGGCAAGTGGGTCGAGGCGGTGCTGGCGAGCGTGGTGGTGATCTGGGGCGGCTGGCCGTTCTTTTTGCGCGGCGGGCGGTCGATCATCACGATGCAACTGAACATGTTCACGCTGATCGCCATCGGCACAGGCGTGGCGTGGGTGTACAGTCTCGCGGCGCTGCTGGCGCCGGGCGTTTTTCCCGAGACTTTCCGCGATGAGCACGGCTCGGTGGCGCTGTACTTCGAGGCGGCGGCGGTGATCATCGCGCTGGTGCAGCTTGGGCAGGTGCTCGAAGGCAAGGCGCGGAGCCGCACGAGTCACGCCCTGCGCGAGCTGCTTGAACTGGCCCCGCGGACCGCCCGGCGGATTGACGACGACGGCGGCGAAAGCGAAGTGCCGCTCGACGAAATCGAAGTGGGCGATCGCCTGCGCGTCCGCCCCGGCGAGAAGGTGCCCATCGACGGTAAGATCACCGACGGCAAAAGCACGATCGACGAATCGATGATCACCGGCGAGTCGATGCCGGTCGGCAAATCGACCGGCGACGAAGTCACCGGCGGGACCGTCAATCAATCCGGCGGATTCATCATGGAGGCGACGCGCATCGGGGGCGACACGCTGCTGTCGCGCATCGTTGAGATGGTCGCCGCGGCGCAGCGGAGTCGGGCGCCGATTCAGCGCCTCGCCGACGTGGTGGCGGGGTATTTCGTGCCGGCGGTCGTGGCGGCGGCGGTGCTGACGTTCGTCATCTGGGCGATCTTCGGCCCGGAGCCGCGCATGGCGCATGCGGTCATCAGCGCGGTGTCGGTGTTGATCATCGCCTGTCCGTGCGCGCTGGGGCTTGCGACGCCGATGTCGATCATGGTCGGCGCCGGGCGGGGGGCGCAGGCGGGCGTGCTCATCCGTGATGCCGAGGCGCTGGAAACCATGGAGAAAGTCGACACGATCGTCGTCGACAAAACCGGCACGCTCACCGAGGGCAAGCCGCGCGTGCAGTCGATTGCGACGCTCAACGGGATGGGCGATGAAGAGCTTTTGCGGCTGGCGGCGAGCTTGGAGCGGGCGAGCGAGCATCCGCTTGGCGCGGCGATCGTTCAATACGCGGGCGAGCGCGATCTGAAGCTGGTCGACGCCGGCGACTTCGAGTCGGTGACGGGGCAGGGCGTGCGCGGGCGTGTGGACGGGCATGACGTGGCGATCGGGAACGCGAAGCTGATGGAGGCAGTCGGGCTTGACGTCGGGCCGCTCAGCGAGCGCGCCAGGGAGCCACAGTCCAAGGGCCAGACCGTGATGTTCATCGCCGTCGACGGCGCAGCGGCGGGGCTCGTCGGCGTGGCGGACCCGATCAAGCAGACGACGCCCGAGGCGATCGAGGCGCTGCACGACGAAGGCGTGAAGATCGTGATGCTGACCGGCGATCACCGCGCGACGGCCGAGGCGGTCGCGCGCGAACTGGGCATCGATGATGTCCAGGCGGACGTGCTGCCGGATCAGAAGCAGGCGGCGATCACAAAGCTGCGCGAGGCGGGTCGGATCGTGGCGATGACCGGCGACGGGGTCAATGACGCCCCCGCGCTGGTGGCGGCGCATGTCGGCATCGCGATGGGCACGGGGACCGATGTGGCCATGGAGTCGGCGGGATTGACGCTGGTCAAGGGCGATTTGCGCGGGCTCGTCCGCGCCCGGCGGCTCAGCGAAGCGACGATGAAGAACATCCGCCAGAATCTCTGGTTCGCCTTCGCCTACAACGCGCTGGGCGTGCCGCTCGCGGCGGGTGCCTTGTACCCACTGTTCGGTTGGCTCTTGAGCCCGATGATCGCGGCGGCGGCGATGACTTTTTCGAGCGTGTCGGTGATCACCAATGCGCTGCGCCTGCGGCGCGCGAAGTTGTAAACGTCGGATTCAGTGTGCGACCGCTTCGCTGCCGATGCGCGCTTCGGTCGTCGGCCGCAGGATCAGCCCGCGCAGCGGGGGAATCGCCAGGAAAATCAGCACGGCGGCACACGCGATGGCCAGCCACTGCGGCGTCATCTCGTGCGTATGCCCGACCTGCGCGGCGATATGCATGTCCCAACTGCGGGCGATCAGATTCGTCGCGAACCCGAAGGCGAGCGCGCCGAGGATGACGCCGGCGAGGTAACCGGCGATCGTCCGCGTGCCCAGCTCTTTTCGGAGGACCATGATGGAGCCGATGTTCGTGGCGGGGCCGGCGAGGAGGAAGACGAGGACCGCGCCGGGGCTCACGCCGGCGAGGAGGAGCGAGCCGGCGACGGGCGTGGAGGCGGTGGCGCAGATGTACATGGGCAGGCCGACGATGAGCATGACGAACATGCCCGTCCACCCCGCGCCCCACTCGGCGAGGAACGACTCGGGGACGAACGCCCGGATCGCCGCCGCCGCGACGAGTCCGATGACGAGCCAGAGACTGATGTCGTCGATGATGCGCGTCATGGCGTAGTGCAGCCCGGCGACGACGCGCTTGGGCCAGGCCGGTTTTGCCGGCGTCTCGTTCGCCTCATGCGAGCAACACGACTTGACCGGCTCCGCCGGCGCCTTTTCATGCGAACAGCAACACGATGAAGCCGCCTGCGGCTGGGCCTCTTCCTTCTTCTCCCGCACCCCGACCGCCTCCGCCAGCACGCCCGCCAGAATCGCCGAGGCGAGCCCCGCGATCGGGCGGACGATCATCATGAACGGCCCGAGCAGGGCGTAACTCATGGCGATCGAGTCGGCGCCGTTCTCGGGCGTGGCGACAAGAAACGACACGGTCGCGCCCTTCGATGCGCCGGAGCGGTGCAGGCCCATCGCCGCCGGCAGCACGCCGCAGGAGCACAAGGGCAGCGGCGTCCCGATGAACGCCGCGCGGACGATCGAACCGATCCCGCGCCCGCCCAGCCAGCGGGTCATCCAATCCGTCGGCACCAGCGCCTTGATGAGCCCCGCCGCGATCAGACCAATCAACAGCCACGGCGCCGCTTCGAGCACGACGTCCCAAAGATTCGTCGCGAAATTCGTGATGAGGTCGGTGATGTTCATCCTTTCTTAGATGCGCGCCGATTCGTCAGCGGTACGGCCGGGCGTCGGAAACATCATAGCGGCGTCAATTCATCGATCGTCAACGATTCATCGTTGGCGACTTGCCCGCCGAATCGTTACCATCACGCGGCAGTCGGGCCTTTACGGATGCACGCACGATGAGCGATTCGGTCGCACGCGAACTTGAGAAGATGCCTCAAAAGCCGGTGATCGTCGCGTCGCACCGGCGTTCCGGCACGCATCTGACGATCGATCTGCTCCGCCGGCAGTTCGATGCGTGCGACAGTTGGAGCTGGCCATGGGAGCGGCCCACAGCCCTGTACCTCAATCTCGATCTGCTCTTTGAAGGCGGCCACGCGCCGACGCCGGCGAAGGACCGCTGGGCGATGAACGTGCTCGCCCGCGTGCCGCGCCCGATCATCAAGACGCATCTGACGTTCGAGGAAATGCCCGCCGGCCCGTGGCTCGACTGGCTCCGGGAACGCAGCACGCTCCTGTATGTCACGCGCGACGGGCGCGATGTGATGTGCTCGCTGCACTTGTACATGCAGAGCTTCGACGCTCGGGCGCGCGTGGACATGTCGACGTTCCTGCGCACGGAGTTCCGCGGCATGTCGCCGGCGAAGTATTGGGCGCATCATGTGGCGCTGTGGCGGGCGATCCCCGGCGTGCATGTGCAGCAGTTCGAGTCCATCACGAAAAAGACGCCCGAGGCACTGACGGCGCTGGGTGAGGCGCTGGGGCTGACGCCGCGGAATGTGCAGCCGCTGCTCCCGGCGAAGGGCGGGGGCACATGGCAGATGCGCCTGGAGCGCATGTTCTCCACGCGTCCCGGCAGCTCGGCGATTCTCGGGCGCTATCAGGGCAAGTCGCCGCTGAAGTGGCGGGAGGCGATGAGCGAAGCCGACCGCGCCCTGTTCTGCGAACAAGCGGGGCGCACGCTCATCGAGCTCGGCTACGAGAAGGACGACCGTTGGGTCACGGCGGGGAAGTAAGCGCCTTCACCTCCCCCGCCGGGAGAGAGAGTCAGACCGCGACGCTCACGCGGTCGGCGGTTTCCTCGAACAGGTGATGCGCCGGGGTGATGAGTCGCATGCGGATGCCGTGGCGGAGTTCGCCGTAGTAGTTGGGCAGGAAGCGGTGGTCGACGTAGCCCAAGCTTTTGTAGAGCCGGATCGCCGGGGCGTTGTCGTGACGGACTTCCAGGTACATGCGTTCGATGCCCGTGTCGCGCAGGGCGTTCATCACGGCGGTGATGAGCCGCTTGCCGATGCCCCGGCCCTGCATGGTGGGCGAGACGGCGACGGCGTACACGCGGCCGGAGCGCCAATGACGATGCTGACGCACGAGCGCGACGCACCATCCGACGATGCGCCCCTCGCACTCGGCGAGGCGCACATGCGCCCGCGGATTGCCGATGACGTAGCGCACCTGCCGGCGGGTGAACGTCTCGTCCTCCGACTCGAAGCACGCCTGCTCAAGCTCGAAGATCGCCGCGGCGTCGGACGGGGTCGCATCGCGCAAGGTCACCTGCGGCGCGGTGTTTTCGATCGCGCCGGTCATGGTGTGCATCGGGTTGGCGAGGGGGATGTCGTAACGGTTGATCGGGCCGACCACGACGGGGCGGGCGAGCGTGACGATGTGCTTGTTGATGAGGCGGGTCGGGCGATAGCTGCTCTTGGTGAAGCGCAAGCTGGGGATGCCCCAGTCGTCGCCGACGTTGCACTCGGGCAGGTCCGCCCATTTTTGTCGGCAGAATTCGCTGAAAATGTACTGGGCGGACCCGTAGAAATCAGGGTGGGTCTTTTCGATGACGATCGACGCCTGCGTCGGGCTCAGTTGCTCGCCGAGCGTGAAGCCCACGAGCTTGTCGCCGACGAACAGACTCATGCCCGTCAGGTTCAGCTCCTTCCAGTAGCGCAGGGCGTTCTGACATGCGTGCGTGTCGCGCTCGCGCAGCACGTCGGAGCCGAGGTGGTCTTCGTTGACTTCGCCGGTGTGGCTGGCGTCGCCGACGCGTTGCCAGAGCGTCAGCAGATCGTCCGCCGCCGCGACATGGTCATCGCAAAAGTCAGCGGTGCGGAAGTCGGGATAGTCGCGCATGAATTTGGAGCGGCTGTGGCGTTTGCTCTTGAGCGACTTGCCGTCGAGCTCGATCATCTTGCGCATGTCATACACGTAGTCGCCGGAGAAGGGCGACACGGACAGGTTCAGGCCGCCGGCGGCGCTGAGCCGCTCGATCAGCTCGTCCGACACATACTCGATGCGCGAGCGTGACCGGTCGGCGTAGCGGTCGTTGTAGGCGTCCATCTTCTCAAAGCAGTCCCGCACCGCATCGCGCAGGTCCGCATCGGTCGCGCCCGGTTCGGGCAGCGGGGGCAGCAATAGCGTCAGGTCGCCGGTCCCGTTGGCGAAGACGCAGGTGTGCCGATGCAGGCGCGCCCAGTAAAGCTTCAGCGCCCCGCCCCACATGAACGTGTTGGCGAAGGTATAGTCGCTGACGGGTTGCTTGAGCGCCGCGAAGATCGAATCGAAGTGGGATTTGTCGGTCAGTTCAATGTGGGGCAGACCGACGTGTCGCCCGCCAGGGTCATCGTTCATGGTTGGCGTGACTCTTGATCACGCCTCCGAACCCGCGAAGGGGTTTACGGTCGAGGCGAAGTTGTGATGGGCCTGAACGTTCGGCCGCACAACCCGGTAAAGCCCAACCGATTTGGTTATATGTTTATCGTCGGGTTTCGGAAAAGTCTAGAGAATCGGTCAAAATATTTTCAATTCTTCCCGAGGCCGCCCGCCCATCGGGCTTATCCGACCCGGACCGACCGGAGCGGCGAGGTTCCGCCGCCCCGGCCGGCCGTCGGGGTCGGGTCACGCGATCACCAGCGTCGGGTCGAGTTGGACCTGCTCGGCGAGGTTCCAGCGGTTGGGAGAGGTCTTCATCACCGTCCGGTGAATCCGCTGAAGCTGCTCGTCCGTGGCGTCGGCCTTGATGCGGACGGTGTACCGGAGCCGGTCATACCCGGGCGTCACCGGGGCGAGCCCCAGAAATCCGCGCAGGTCGATCTCGCCTTCGGTCTCGATCTCGAGGGACTCGAGCCGAATGCCCTCCAGCGTGCACAGGGCGGCGTAGCCGACGGTCATGCAGGAGTTGAGCGCGGCGAGCAGGGTCTCCTGCGGGTTGGGGGCGGTGTTCTTTCCGCCGAGGCCGACGGGTTCGTCGACGCGGATGACAAAGTCCTTGGGTTCGTCGGCGGAGCCGAGCGTGCAGTTGGCGACGTGCGTGGCGACGGTGGTCCCGCCGGTCCAGCGGGTGGTCACGCCCCAGACGGAACGGGCTTCGCGGACATCGCCCTTGATGCGTGCGACCAGATCGTGCACGTCCTGCGGATTGATGCCGTTGAGGTGTTGCCGGGCGGGGGTCATGGTCTGAGTCGGGGTCATGGGTAGCTCCTTGTGAAAGTTTGCGACTCTGATCGACTTAAGATAGGCGGGGATTTCTCGGGGAAAAGATGACCTTCGGTCAACCCCCCGGTTGACTTGTGGTCATCCCCGTCGCGGCTATGATTCGTCGTATGCCCGAAACCGCCACCGTCAAAACGGCTGCTCAACTGCTCGGCGTCGTCGAGATTCCCACGCAGGGGCGCGACCGGCTCGTCCACGTCGCGCTCGAACTTTTCTACCGCCACGGCATCAACCCCATCGGGCTCGACCGCATCCTGAACGAAGCGGGCGTGTCGAAGACGACGTTCTACAAGCATTTCGAGTCGAAGGACCAACTGGTGCTGGCGTGCCTGGAAATGAGCGCAGTGTGGGAGTCGGCGGCGTGGGGCGCGGCGGTGAAGCAGATCGCCGGCGATAATCCGCGCCGGCAACTGCTGGCGCTGGTCGATGTGCTGGACCGGTGGTTCAACGATCCGCAGTTCGGCGGGTGTCACTTCATCAACGCCGCCGCGGAGTTTCCCAATCCGCATGACCCCGTGCACCAGGTCGCCGCGCGGCACAAGCGACAGGCGCGCGACTGGTTCCGCTCGATGGCTCACGAGGCCGGCGCGCCGGACCCGGACACGTTCGCGGACACGTACACGATGCTCTTTGAAGGCATCCTCGTCCTGCGCCAGATCCACGACCGCACCGACGCCGCCCAACTCGGCCGCGCGGTGATTGAAAAATTGGTGGACGAGCAGATTCCCAAATAGCTCGATTGCCGGGGATTTCCAATGCGTCCTGCCACGCTGACACCATTGCTGCTGATCGCGGTCATGTGTTCGTTTCATGCCTCGGCTGCCGAGCCGGAGAAACTTCCGGACAACGCGGCGCTGAAGTATTATCAGGCGTTCATTGCGATGGAGGACCTCAATGAGGAAAGCAGGGCGGTGCTCCAGACACCGGCGTCCGAGCCATTGCCGCCAAATACTGGAACGGTTCTTAAAAGTTTTGAAAAGTCGTTGATGTTCATGCAGAAAGCGGCGGCGATAGAGCCGTGCGATTGGGGTTTGGATGAAAGCCCGGATGTCTTGCTGTCGCTGCCGCCGTTGTCGAAGGCCGTGACTTTAGGCAAGGTCGCGGGTTTACGAGCTCGTCTACGAATGCGCGACAGCGACACTCAGGGCGCGATAGACGATCTTCTCGCGACCATGAAGATGTCGCATCACATGGGCTCGCACCCGACGTTGCTTGAAGCGCTGATCGAATATTCGATCAGCTATACGGCGGAAGAGAACGCTGCCGCGTCGTTGTATCTCATGACGCCGGCGCAGCGAACTCAATTGGCGAACGGCGTGACGGCTCTGGCACCGTTCCACACGGTGGCTCGGGCGATGACTTACGAGAAGGCGCACTTCATCGGGTACTTTCAGCATGCCGTCGATGTCGGCCGCATCATTTTGCCCCCGGATTTTCCTGAGGATTTTCCAGATGCAAAAGAGTGGAGGGCGTTGATTGCCAAGCCTGCCGCGGCACATGTTGCGATTGATCGATTGGCCGCGTTTTATGATCGGAAGATTGAGGCGATGAATCAGCCGTATGAGCGGGCCATAGAGTTGCTCAAGGTTACCGAGCACGAGGTTGCGTCCGCGCAGGAACGGATCAGGCAGGATCCAGAGACGAATGTCGGCGACACGCTTTTAGCTCAGGAGCAGCATGAGGACAGTCGCGCCCTGATCCTTCAGGCCCGAGCGCAAATTCACCGAGCGATGCTACTTTCGGCGATTGCATACGCCAACGACGGCCCCGACGCGGCAGCGAGAATTTCAGACCCCGTTACCGGTAAGCCGTTCGCAATTGGTTCGCTCGCCGATCAATCTGGTTGGATCGAACTGAGCAGCCGTGTCACGCTTGATGACAAACCGATCACGCTGCGGGCGCACGTCCAATGACGGGTTCGTAAACTCCCTCTCCCTACGGGAGAGGACTGGGGTGAGGGTGGCTTCGAAGTCGCGCGCGCTTCGTGTCGAATGAAGTCAGTGATTGAGCGCCCCCTCACCCGGCCTTCGGCCGACCTCTCCCGGAGGGAGAGGTGTGGAGCGTCACGCCTCGTCGCGGTGGACCGTGTCGGGGCTGAAGGCGGGCAGGCAGATGGCGACGTACTGAGCGCCGTCGGGTTCGGGCGTGCTGTAGCGGACCCACTCGCCCGGTTCGGTGACGATCGCCTGACCGGGCCGCACTTCGATGACGCCGGCTTCGTGCTCGACTTTGAGCATGCCCGACAGCACCAGCGTGATTTCGGTGAACTGCGGGCGCTGGCCTGGCTCGACCCAACCGGCGGGGGAGGTCATCTTCGCCACGCTCGCGGCGCTGTCCCCGCTGTTGACCCGGCCGACGAATTCCTCGATGCGCTTGGGCTTGTTGCCAGCGGCGGCGATGACGGTGGGCTTTTCGATGAGTCGGGGCATTCGGCGCTCGATGAAAGAAACACGCCGCGAGCGGCGTCGCAAAACGGCTCTCCCCCCGATCCCTAACCCCCGATCCCCGATCCCTTCCTCACAACATCCCCGCCGACTTGGCGTACTCAAACACGCCGCCCGCAGCGATGATCGGCTGCACGTCGCCCAGTTCCTTGAGCTTGTACGACTTTTTCGTGGTGTGATCGGTCAGCGTGCAGTCGGCGAGGTTGATCTCCACGTCGTCGCCGGTCTTGATTTCGCTCACGAGCCGCTGCGTCGTTTCGCAGGGCACGAGGAACCCGCCGTTGACGCAGTTGCGGTAGAAGATGCGGGCGTAAAACTCGGCGACGACGGCTTTGCACCCGGCTTCGGCGAGTGCGAACGGAGCGTGCTCCCGGCTCGACCCGCAGCCGAAGTTCTTGCCGCCGATGATGATCTGGTATTCGGAGACGCTGTTGTCGCCGACCTGTTTGACGAAGGGGATGTTGCCATCGGGCAGTCCGCGCTGGCCGGCCGGGACGCCGATGTTGGCGTACTTGCCGTAGAGCTTGCGCTCGGTCGGGTCGGTCATGGAGTAGATCAGATGTTCGGCCGGGATGATCTGGTCGGTGTCGATGTCATCACCCAGGACGTACGCCTTGCCGCGGATGCTCGTCTGCATGGTCGAATCCTTCACGAAAATGCGATCAAGTCGCGTGAGAACGCCAGTATAGGCCGGCCCGCGGCGCCTCGCCAGACGGAACAACGTTCGGGCCTGCGGAGCCGAAAATAACAACAATTTTGCCGGGAAATGTTATAAATCGCGATGCGGCGATGTGATGGGCAAAATTTGACTTATTTTGCGTTTTTGTTACCATAGCTTGACTATGCCTTCTCGCACAACCAAACGTCAAAGCACATCTTCGACCTCCCGTGCGCGTTCCGTCGGCCCAGCCCGGCGGACCACCAAAAAGAAGGCCACCGGCGTCAAAACCGCCTCCGTCAAAGCCAAGTCCGCCGCCGCCGACGCCCCCAGCTCAGCCGCCGGCTCCGCCATCACCAATTACTCCACCGCCCTCCGCTGGCTCTACGACCATACCGACTACGAGCGCATGCGCCTCGTCCGATACAACACCACGACCTTCAATCTCAACCGCATGCACCGGCTTCTCAAAGCCCTCGGCAATCCCCACAAGTCCCTCAAGTTCGTCCACATCGCCGGCACCAAGGGCAAGGGTTCCACCGTCGCCATGCTCGCCAACATGCTTCAGGCCAGCGGCTACACCATCGGAACCTACACCAGCCCTCATCTCATCGACCTCCGCGAACGCATCGCCATCAATGGCCAGATGATCTCCCACAACGACCTCACCGAGCTCTTCAAGCTCGTCAAGTCCAAGGCCCGGCAGTTCGCCAATGATCCGCCGACCTTCTTCGAGATCATGACCGCCGTCGGCATCCGCCACTTCGCCGATCAGGCCGTCGATCTGGCCATTCTCGAAACCGGACTCGGCGGCCGACTCGACTCGACCAATGTGGTGACCCCGCTCATCTGCGGCATCACGCAGATCAGCATCGATCACACCAACATCCTCGGCAAGACCCTGACCGAAATCGCCTCCGAAAAAGCCGGGATCATCAAGAAGAACATCCCCATCGTCACCTGCGAGCAGACCCCCGCTGCGATGAAGGTCTTCAAGACCGCCGCCGAGGAAGTCGGCGCCCCGCTGATCGTGACCGGCAAGGACATCGAGTTTTCCTACCGCTTCGAGTCCAACCGCGAGCTCGGCCCGCACACGCGCGTCTGCCTCACCACGCCGACCGCCACTTATGACCACCTGCCCGTCCCCTTGAAGGGCGAGCATCAGGCGCTCAACTGCTCCATCGCCATCGCCATTCTCGACAAGCTGCGCGAAAAGGGCTTCAAGACCACCGATGAGAAAATCACCGCCGGTCTCGCCGCCACGCGCCTGCCCGGCCGCATGGAGCAGGTCTGGGAAGAGCCGCGCATTCTCCTGGACGGCGCCCACAACGCCGCCTCCATCGCCGCCCTCATCAAGTCCATCGGGGCCCACGTCCCGTACGATTCGCTGGTCATGATCTTCGGCTGCGGCGAAGACAAAGACATCCGCGGCATGCTCGAACAGATCAACCTCGGCGCCGACAAAGTCATCTTCACCCGCGCCAAGTCCAACCCCCGCGCCGTCGAACCCCGCGAACTCATGCAGCGCTTCAACGAAGTCTCCGGCAAAATGTCCCAGACCGCCAAGACACTCGAAGACGCCTTCAACCTCGCCGCCCGAGCCGTCGGCCGCGAAGACCTCATCTGCGTCACCGGCAGTTTCTACCTCGTCGGCGAAGCCAAAAAATACCTCGCCGAACTCGCCGCCAAACGCGGCAAAACCCCGACCGGCGCCTAAGTGGTCATATGGTGATGTGGCGAAGTGGTGATGTAAAACTTCGCCTCGTTTTTTTGCATCACCCCATCACCACTTCACCACATCACCCCATCTCGTCATATACTGTCCCCCCATGAGCATCTACGACCCCAAAGCCATCGAACAGCGCTGGCAATCCTACTGGCGCGATCATAAAACCTTCGCCGCCCCGCAGCCGGGCGCGAAAAACTTCGACCCCCGCCAGCCCAAGTATTACGTGCTGGACATGTTCCCCTATCCCTCCGGCGTGGGCCTGCACGTCGGTCATCCCCTCGGCTACATCGCCACCGACATCGTCGCGCGATACAAGCGCATGAAGGGCTTCGCCGTCCTGCACCCGATGGGCTTCGACGCCTTCGGCCTCCCCGCTGAGCAGTACGCCGTCGAGACCGGCGTCCACCCCCGCGAGACGACGAAAAAAAACATCGACAACATGCTCCGCCAGCTCAAGCGCCTCGGTCTGAGCTACGACTGGGACCGCTGCCTTTCGACGACGGATGTCGACTACTACCAGTGGACGCAGTGGATCTTCCTCAAGCTCTACAAAAGCTACTTCAACGAAGCCGACCAGCGGGCCGAGCCCATCGACGAACTCGTCGCGCGCCTTCAGTCCGGTGAGCTGGACGTGGACGTGACCGGCCGCATCATCGACGTCGGCGCCTCCGGCGCGATGGACACACTCGGCGGCCCCGCCATCGGGGCGCGCAAGTGGCACGAACTGTCCCCCGAAGAACAGGAGGACGTCCTCGCCGACTATCGCCTCGCCTACGTTGCCGAGGTCCCCGTCAACTGGTGCCCCGCATTAGGGACCGTCCTCGCCAATGAGGAAGTCACCAACGAAGGCCGCTCCGAACGCGGGAATCATCCGGTCTACAAGCGGCCCTTAAGACAATGGATGCTCCGCATCACCGCCTACGCCGAGCGCCTCGCCGGCGACCTCGAACTCGTCGACTGGCCCGAAGCCATCAAGAAGATGCAGCGCGACTGGATCGGCCGCTCCGAAGGCGCGCTGGTGGACTTCGAAATCGAACCAAGGCGGGGGGACTTAAGTCCCCCCGGCTCCCACGACACCATCCGCGTTTTCACCACACGCCCCGACACCCTGTTCGGCGCGACCTACATGGTTCTCGCCCCCGAGCATCCGCTCGTCGATGCGATCAGCACCGAGGAACAACACGCCGCCGTCGACGCCTACCGCAAAGCCGCCGCCGCCAAGACCGATGTCGATCGACAGGTCGAAACCAAAACCAAGACCGGCGTCTTCACCGGCTCATTCGCCGTCAACCCCGTCAATGGCGAACAGATTCCCATCTGGATCGCCGACTACGTCATGATGGGCTACGGCACCGGCGCGATCATGGCCGTCCCCGCTCACGACACGCGCGACTTCGATTTCGCCAAGGCGTTCAACCTGCCGATCCGAATCGTCATCGCCCCCGGCGGCGAGGCATCGAACGTCAACCCCGAGGAAGCGTTCACCGGCGACGGCGTCGCGGTCAACTCCGAAAACAGCGAAGTCTCGCTCAACGGTTTGTCGGTGAACGAAGCCAAGCATCGCATCACCAACTGGCTGCGCGGCAAGGGACTCGGCAAGGCGCAGGTGCAGTACAAACTGCGCGATTGGCTCTTTTCCCGTCAGCGCTACTGGGGCGAGCCGTTCCCGATTCTGCACGGGCCCAACGGCGAGATTCGCTGCGTGGATGAGGCGGATCTGCCGGTGGCCCTGCCGGAGATGGACGATTTTTCGCCCACGTCGAGCGACGATCCCAAAGCCCCGCCCGCGCCGCCGCTCAGCCGCGCGCCGGGCAAGTGGAAATACGTCGAGATCGACGGCGTGCGCTACACGCGCGAACTGAACACCATGCCCCAGTGGGCCGGCTCATGCTGGTACTACCTGCGCTTCATCGACCCCAGGAACGGTGACCGCTTCGTCGACGAGCGGGCCGAGGCGTACTACATGGAGCCCAACGGCGTTGACCTGTACGTCGGCGGGGCCGAACATGCCGTGCTGCATCTGCTCTACTCGCGCTTCTGGCACAAGGTGCTCAACGATCTGGGCTACGTCAGCACGCCCGAGCCGTTCGGCCGGCTCTTCAATCAGGGATATATTCAGGCCTACGCCTATCAGGACGAGCGCGGCATCCACGTCGAAGCCGACAAAGTCGAAGAGCGCGACGGCCAGTTCTTCTACGAAGGCAAACCCGTCACGCGCTCGCTGGGCAAGATGGGCAAATCGCTCAAGAACGCCGTCAGCCCCGATGAAATGTGCGATCAGTTCGGGGCCGACACGCTGCGGCTCTACGAGATGTACATGGGCCCCTTGGATCAGAGCAAGCCCTGGAACACGCGCGACATCGTCGGCGTCAACCGATTCATCAAACGCGTCTGGCGCAACTTCTACACCGAAGAAGGCAAGCTGCTCGTCACCGACGCCCCCGCCTCCGACAAGCTCACCCGGCTCACGCACAAGACCATCAAACGCGTCAGCGATGACATGGAGCGCCTCAGTTTCAACACCGCCATCGCCGCGCTCATCGAAATGAACAACGAACTCGTCGGCGAGCCGGCCTTGCCGCGCTCCGTCGCCGAACCCTTCGTATTGATGCTCGCGCCGCTCGCGCCGCACCTCGCGGAGGAACTCTGGGCCGCGCTGGGGCACAAGTCATCGCTCAGCGCCGAAGCGTGGCCGACCTATGACGAGGCGCTGCTCGTCGAGGATCAGGTCGAGCTCGTCGTGCAGATCCTCGGCAAGGTGCGCGGCCGCATCACCGTCCCCGCCAACGCCGACAACAAGGCCGTGGAAGTCGTCGCCCTGTCGGACGAAAAAATCGCCGCCCAACTCGGCGGCAAGACGGTCAAGAAAGTCATCGTCGTCCCGGGCAAACTGGTGAACATCGTCGCGAATTAAAGATCAAACCCCCTCTCCCGCCGGGAGAGGGCCGGGGTGAGGGCGGCCCCGAAGTCGAGCGCCCGCCGCATCGGACGAAGTCAGTCATTGGACTCGACATTGGTTCCAGACAACTTCCCCCCCCGTATCAGTCGAACAACGCCGCGCCTCGCCAACATCGCACCAACCCACCCCCCCCGAAGCCCACGCTTTCCAAGCGTGGGCCTCTTCCGCTTCTCAGAACGTGTGTGAGAAGGGGGCGTTTAACGAGCCGCGACCGTCAGGGAGCGGTCAAGGCGCCGCTCATTGTTACCTGTTTCGACCGCTCCCTGACGGTCGCGGCTCGTTGATCCATGGCCCTCTCACACGTGTTCTTAGTGATCCTTGTTGACCTTGATCGTCGTGCAGCCGCAGGACGTGGTGACGGACGAAATCGTGATCGGCGTCGTGCCGGCGTTGGTGAACTGAAACTTCCCCGTCGCCGACACGTCCGCCGGCGCGGCCTCGAGGCGCACTTCATGCTCCCGCCATTTGAGCTGCGCCTGTGCCGGCGCCGTCACACTGATCGCCGCCATCCATATCCCGGCGCCGCAAATCC